>JAYWBY010000634.1:0-9239 GCA_043781115.1 Pseudomonadota bacterium | reverse complement strand
TTTCGACGACCAACGACACGGATCACGGTTCGAGCGGCTCGCCGCTCTTCGACTTGGCGACGGGAGAAGTCATCGGCGTGACGACTGCCGGCACCGAGGGCGAGAACGCCAATTTCACCTGGGCCACCGATGCCTCGCTGTACCAAGACGTCCCTTGAACTGGCTGGAAAACCGCCGCCGACGGGGCTAGGATAAGCAGAACGTCCAAGATTCATCGTGCCCAAGGAGCTGGCATGCGCATTCTCTTCCTGTGCAAGGACAACGGCGCCCGCAGTCAAATGGCCGAAGCCCTGGCGCGGCAAATGTTCGGCGCTGAAATCGAGGTGCAGTCGGCTGGAGTGGAACGCGGCGCCGTCCATCCCCTCGCCGTCGCGACCATGCGCGAGGTCAGCCTCGACATCTCGGGCCACAAAGTAAAGACGGTCGGCTCCGTCAACCCGTCGACCCTCGACCTGTGCGTCGTCGTCTGTGAACGAGACGTCAGCGTCGATCTCGTCCCCAAGGGAGTGAAGCGGCTGCATTGGCCGTTGATGGACCCTCTGGACCCGCCGGCCGCCGAGCCGGAACTTAAGCGTCGCTTCGTCGACCTGCGCATGGCGCTGACGAAGCACCTGAAGGCCGTCGGCAAACTCAAACCGTCGCGCATCGGCGCTTAGTAGTCGGAGTCGCCCCGCGCCAGCCAAGCCATGAGCCGGTTTTGGCCGGGCGTCGGCTCTTTGATTTTGGCTAACTCGCGACCCGCGATCACCAAATCGTCGGCCGTGTCGACGTCCGTCAAGGGAGTGAGCCGGGTCAAGCGACCTAGCTTCTCGACGCGTCGTCCGAGTTCGGCGGCGGTGGTTGACACGCTGTACGGAACGGCCAACCAGATTTCGCGCGGAATGGGTCGACGGCCGGCGAACAAGTAAAAGCCGCCATCCGTCGCCGGCCCCAGCACGAAGTCGGCCCCGCCCTCGAATGCCCGCCGCACGTCGGCGAAGATCCCGGGTTCCATTTGAGGAGCATCGGCGCCAATGACCACGGCTGCTGCTCCATCGCGTAAAAGCGCCTGGTACACGAGGTCGAGGCGCTCTCCGAGGCCACCTTCGCCTTGTAACAAGGTTGGGAGGTCCGACCATTCCTTCAAGCCGCGGGCTTCCGCGACGGCCCAATGGGCGGTCAGCGGCGCAGCCGACTCCTCCGCCGCGACTAAAACGTCACGGATCGAAGTGCAGGCAAGTTGGTAAAAGGCATCGGCTCGGCGCTCGCCAAGATGCCGCGCGAGCCTAGTCTTGATCGGCGACAAACCCTGCGTCTTCACGAACGCGGCGACGTTGAGGCGGAGCTCGGTCAAGTTCGGACCCTCGCCCTAACGAGCGAAACCAATTCGGGCCAGGCCTGTTTGTAGGTCAAAACTTGGTGGCGCAGAGTTGTACGGAGCCAGCCGCGGTCACGGTATTTGCGCGGACTCGTCGTCAGCCACGAGCCGACGGGGCGGATGGCTATGCCCGAGCGCAGCGCTTGCCACACGAAGAGATGGTCCTCGCCGTAAGGGGCGTTTTCGGCGAAGCCGCCGAGCTTCCCGAACAGCTCGCGGCTGAGGCAGAAGCCTTGGTCGCCGAACGGCAAGCGAAGGACATGCGACCGCAACCACACCCCCCAATCATTGAGCGGCATCAGCGGCGGCCCGCCTTTGGCGAAGCGGAGATCGAAATAGTGCAAGGCCGACGGCGAGAGCCGCACGGCGTCTTCGAGGGCAGCGACTGCGCCCGGCGCCAAACGCGAGTCGGCGTGGAGAAACCAAAGGTAGTCGCCCGTCGCCCGGGCGGCGGCGCGGTTCAACTGCGCGGCACGGCCGAGCGGCGTCTCGAGCCAAGCGAGGCGGAGCCGCCCGCCGTCGAGCTGTGGTGCCTCGGCTTCGGAGCCGGCAGGTGGGCGCGGAGAAGCGAAAAGCACCTCCGTCCCCTTGGGCAAGTGCGCCAGATCAGGCGCCAACTCGCTCCAAGCTTGGTCGCCGGGAAGCAGTGGGACGATGACCGATAACTTCAACAGCACCCCGGGGGACCGCAGGCGGCGGGTTTCGGCGTCGTCGTGGCTTCATAGTCTTTTCCCTTCGTATCGCTGAGCGACCTCGTCTGGTCGCCGCTCACGCAAACGAATGGTTTGGCGGCGCCGCCTTCGACCTCGGTCAAAGGCTTTACGGGATAGAACGCGTCGCCATAGGGGGCTCGGCTGAAAATCTCGAACGTCTTGCGGCACACGGCCGTCCGCTCGCCGCGCTCGAACGTGTGGCCGTCGTCGTCGGTGACCGCGGAGAACGGTCCTCTGTAAATCAACGCTTCGTGGTGATCCCAGCACGCGCCTTCCTTGCCCTTGTACGCCACGATCGTCACCGAGCGAAACTCGATGCCCGCGACCGTTTGCCACGGCTCGACGTCGCGCTTGGCGATTTCGACGCCGTAGAAGCCCGCGGACTCGAAGGCCTGCAGGAATTCTTGCTCTTGGAAGGCCCCGGAGATACAGCCGCTCCAGAGTTCGGCGTCGTTGACGAGGGCTTCGGGGACGCGCTCGTCGGCAACGATGTCGCTGATCACGGCGCGGCCGCCGCGTTTTAGCACGCGGAAAAGTTCGTGGAAGAGCTGGCGCTTGTCCTGGTTCGACACCAAATTCAGGACGCAGTTGGACACGACGACGTCGATCGACTGGTCGGCGACGAGCGGTTGCTCCCGCCGGAGCAGCGCCGCATGTTCTTCGAAAGCCGCCAAGTCCGCTTCGCTGGTGATCGGCCGCCGACGCAGGTACTCATCCACCTGGTCCCGATCTAGGCCTAAGTCTTGGATTCGGCCTTTCCGAAACTCGGTGTTGTCGTAGCCGAGTTTGGTTGCGACTTCCCGGCCGGCGCGTCGCGCCAATCCGAGCATCTCGTCGTTGACGTCGACGCCAATGACCCGGCCTCCCGGACCGACCACTTGTGCAGCAATGAAACAGATCTTGCCGCTGCCGCTACCTAAGTCGAGAACGGTTTCGCCCGCCTTGACGAAGCTCGAAGGGTCGCCGCAGCCGTAATCTCGCTCGATGACGTCTTTTGGTATGATCGCCAAATAGCGCGGATCGTAGTCGATAGGGCAGCAGAGCACCGCTTCCCGCACCTTTGCCGCCTGACTGTAACGCTCTCGCACCGCGACGTCGACGTTCAGACCACTGCCACTCATTCAAATCCTCGCCTCAAAAAGACCTCAAATAAGTCGTCGCCCACCCTAGCATGGAACGCTAGGTCATCTGCGCCCTTTTTGTGATTGTCCAAGTGCCTGCGCCAGGTTACAATCGTGACTGAGTTTTAATCACTGGCAGTTGCGACTTGCCGGACGCCGACGTCCGAGTCGCTTGCCTTTTCCGCTCGGGGGAAAAGACTTTGACGGGACGCAAACCACTCTTTGTGTTGATACCCATAGTCGTGTTCTTGGTTGCGCTGATCAGTGTGGAAAAAGGCGGCGAGGACTTGCCTCTAGCGGCGAGCATCGCCGCGGCCAACGACGTGCCAGCAGTCACCGCGCCAGCCTCGGTTACCAAAACCGCCGCCCCAGTCGCCTCCCCCGTCGCCGCGCCGACTCCCGCGCGCGTTGCCAGCGCCAAAATTGCCGCCGGCTCGTCCATGGGCCGGGTGTTGAAAGACCTCGGCTACGAACCGAAAGACCGCGAAAGGATCCTAGAAGCGCTCGAACCCGAGCTCGATCCGACCCGGATCGCCGCCGGCACCGAAGTCAAAGCCGTCTTTCTCCACGCCGATTCGCCCAACGCCGAGCGGATCGAGCTGAAGCTCAGTGAAACCCGGTTGCTCGTCGCGGAAGCGCATGGCGACGGAACCTGGCAAGCCGCCGTGCAGGAGTCCGTGGTGACGAAGACGCAGGCCTCGTTCGCCGGCGTCGTCGTGTCCAACCTTTGGAGTTCGGCCACTGTCGTCGGCATGGACCCACAGCTCGTTTCGCGCCTCGCCGAAGTGTTCGGTTGGCAGATCGACTTTAATCGCAACGTTCGCGCAAACGATCGCTGGCGCTTGACCGTCGAACGCCTTTTCGCCGACGGCAAACCAATTGGCTACGGAGACCTCATCGCCGCGGAATATGACAACGCCGGCACCGTTTACAGCGCCGTGCGCTTCGACCACGATTCGGGCAATGGCCAATTTTACGCTCCCGACGGTGCGAGTCTCCGCCGCATGTTCTTAAAGTGTCCTTTAAAATTCGGTCGCGTCACGTCTGGATTTTCCGCGCATCGCTTCCACCCGATCCTGAAGGTCGACAAACCCCACCTCGGCATCGACTACGGCGCGCCGATCGGGACGCCGGTCATGGTGGTCGGCGACGGCACGGTGACCCTCGCCGCGAACCACGGTCCGTCCGGCAAGATGATCAAAGTTCGTCATAACAGCATTTATGAAACGCAGTACAAACACCTCTCAGGGTTCGGCAAGGGCATCACGCCCGGCGCGAAAGTGTCGATGGGTCAGATCATCGGCTTCGTCGGGCAAACTGGCCTGGCCACCGGCCCTCACCTCCATTTCGAATTTCACGAAGGCGAGCGCGTGCTCGACCCGGCCGGCCTCAAGTTCCCGACCGCCGATCCCGTGCCGCCGGCAGAATTGGAAGCTTTCAAAACCGTCGCGGCGAAGAGCCTCGCCGAACTACCGGCTTGGGATGCGGCGATGCTCAGCCTCAAATCAGAATAAAGCTGACGGATCCTAGTTTTTGAAATAAATCCTAAGGTCCATGGTTACCGATCAGCAACAACTCGCCGAGCTAAAGTCCGTCATCGAAGGCGGCAAGAAGAACGCCGTGCGCGACGCGATGGCGTACTTGAAAAAGCACCGTAACGATTACCACTGGGTGGGAATCTACAAACTCGAGGGCGACACGCTAGTGCTCGGCCCCTACTTCGGACGGAAGACCGACCACGACCGCATTCCCGTCGGACGCGGCGTGTGTGGCACGGCTGTGGCGGAAGACGCCAATCAAATCGTCGCCGACGTGCGCGAGCTCAGCAACTATCTAAGTTGCAACTTCGACACGCGCAGCGAGATCGTCGTGTTGATTCGCGATGCGGCGACGAAAAAAATACTCGGCCAAATCGACGTCGACGGCACCAAGGTCAACTCGTTCGGCAAGGACGAGGAGCGGTTTCTGATGGACGTCGCGGAGATGCTGGCGCCTCACCTCGGCTAACCGCAAGTTTGTTTCCAACACGTGGCACGTCATCCTCCTGCCTTGTTCGCCCCGTTGCGCGCTTTCGCCTGAAACGCCGACACGTAGAAGATCGCCTCCGGATCCGCGCCCATGGCGGCGAATTCGGCGTCGACTTCCTTCAAATTGCCCACTCCCAGGCGTCCGGCCGCCTCCAGGCCCGGAGCCGCGCTGTGTAGCAAGGCCTGCCAATACGCGAAAAAGGCGCCGCGCGCCTTGTCGTCCCGCCAGCGCCGGTCGAGGTGAAATACGACCGGCGCCACTTCTACGTCTACGAAGCCGGCGTTCACCAATAGGTTGCCCAATTTGACTCCGACGAACGGGTCGCCCGCGAGCTCGAGTTGGTGAGCATTCAACCTCGCCCAGAATTTCATGATCGCCGGGCTTGGCGGGTGAATGAAAAGCGAGGCGTTGAACACCTCCGTCGCGTAAACGATGGCGTCCTCGGCCAGAATTTGTCTCAAGCCGCCGAGCAAACCCTGGTGATCGGCGGCATGTTCGAGCACCCAGCACAGAAAAGCTCCGTCGAAGCTCGCGGCGGGAAACGGCGGCTCGGCGCCGTCGGCGAGTGCGAGCGCCACGCGGCCGGCGCCCAACTCGCGGGCGAGCAGGATGCGCGCTTTGGCAAGTTGAGCTTCGGAACGGTCGATGCCGGTTAGGTGAAGATGCGGAAACCGGCGCGCCAAGATCGCCAACTGCGCGCCGACCCCACAGCCGACTTCCACGACGCGGACGGCCGTCGAAAAATCGATCGTCGGGTAGATCCATGGCTCGAGGTAGAGGCTCTGGTCCACCAACCTTTGCTGTTCCCCCGAGCTGTAGCCGTGGAGGTAATCGGACCGTTTTTCTTCCATGATTTTAGAACCTTAGAAACCGACGGGCGTGGCAATTTACCATCATGGCACGGCGTGGGTCCAATGGTATATAAGGGCCGCCATGATTGAAACTGGTCAAACTCCCGATCCCGCGGCGATGGCGCAAGCCATTATCCAAACGATTCCGGACGTCATCTACATTTTCAACTTAGCGGACCAGCGGCTCGTCTACACCAACCGTCAGGTCACCGATCTGCTCGGTTACTCGGCCGAGGACGTCGCGCGCTTCGGCTCGGGCATGGAACTATTCGGCAGCGTCGTCCACCCGGACGATCTGTCGCTCGTCGTCAACTACCTGACGCGCTGGGAGTTCGCGAAGGACGGCGACGTACTCGAAAGCCGATACCGGTCGCGCCACCAAGACGGCAGTTGGCGGTGGATTCACGGGCGCGACACCGTCTTCCAGCGTTCCTCCGATGGCACGGTCAGTCAGATTCTGGGAACGATGCGCGACATCACCGCGGAACGGTTGGCGGCGGAACAGAATGCGCGAGTCGAAGACAACAGCCGTCAAAAGCAAAAAATCGAAGCCCTTGGCATGCTCGCCGCCGGCGTCGCCCATGAAATCAACAATCCTATGACGATCGTCAGCGGCTACGCCCGCCAGTTGGCCGAACAACTGCCGGACGATAGCCCGCAAAAGCGCCAAGCGGTCGACATGACCAAGGCCTGCGACCGGATCACGAGCATCACCCGCAAGCTCTTGGCCTTTGCCAGACGAGAGGATGGTCAGCGGCACGAGGCGGTCGTCTCCGAGCTGGTGGACGACACCCTGTCGTTGATCGTCGCGACGCTTCGCCACGACAAGATCCAGCTCGAAGTCAATCTGGCGCCAGAACCACTGGCGATCACCTGCATTCCCCAGCAGGTTCAGCAAGTGGTCATGAACTTGGTCACCAACGCGCGCGATTCACTGAAAGCGCTGGCTGGTCCCGATCAACGCGTGATTCGCATTTCGTCGACCCTGTTGAAAGACGACGGGCGGCGCTTCGCGCGTCTGACCGTCGAAGACAACGGGCCCGGAATCAAGGGCGACGTCATGCCCAAAATCTTCGACCCCTTTTTCACGACGAAACCGCAGAGCGCCGGCACTGGCCTAGGACTGTCGATCAGTCACGGCATCGTCACCGGCCATGGCGGCCGCATTTCGGCGGAATCAACGGCTGGCGTGAAGACGTCGTTTCACATCGACTTTCCGCTCAGCGAAGCCTCGCCGCCGTAGAATAAAAAGGGCGAGACCTTAGGCCTCGCCCCTAACCCCCTATTTCCAGTTTGACCTAAAGTTCGGCAAATGCCGCGACGCGGCCGATGTTGTTGCACTTGTGACCATTGCCGTCGGTGTACTTGATGCGCATGTAGCCGTGCTCGCCCCAGTCAGAGCCCCAACTGTTGCGCATGATCCAAGCCTGGTCGTTGTCGTCCCAGCCTTCCAAAGTCACCATGTGATCCGGCTCGGCGGAGTTGCAGCGGTTGAAGACGCCGCCTGAGTAGCCGCTGAACGACGCGTTGACTTCCACACTGATGGGCCCGTACTTCAAGATCGCGGCCTTCAGCTCTGCCGTCGTCGGCTCGCGGCCTTCTCCCCCGACGTAGCTCCAGCGCGCAACCTTGGCTTTCGGCACAAGATTCTGGCGGCAACTGGTATTGGCGGCCCGGTAGGGATCGGACGATTCGGCGGGAAGTCCCGGACTCTTCAGATAGTCAAAGGCGTCGAAGTAGCCGCCCGAGCAGCTGCCGGCGCCGGAACAGCTGCTGACCAAGGTTTGTTCGGCGAGATCGATGGGGTTGTGACCATGCGCGATGATGTCGAGCGATTCCAAAACGGCCGTCACCGAGAACGCCCAGCAACTGCCGCAGCCCCCTTGATTGCGAATCGGCTGGAGGCCGCCAGACACCAGGCGGCGCCAATCGAAGTCCTTCGGCATCAACGCCTCTTCTTCCGCGGGCGAAACGAAGCGCGCCTTCTTATCCCAATCCACCGGTCGAACGAGACCCGTTAGATGACGCATGTCGCCGCCGCCATCTAAGTAACGCGTCACCCAACTCTCGGCGACCTGAAACGTGTAGCCCTCGTCCATGCTTTCTTGGCGAAGACCCTGCACGTCCCAGTGCGCGACTTGCGGTTTGGCGCTCGCCGCCGTCATCGCGGCGATTCCCGTCAAGATCAAACTAAACTTGAGCTTCATGACCCCTCCCGAATGAAAAGTGATTGAGACCCGCGCCAAAGTAAGGTCGCCGTCGCTTTCACGCAAATGAAGGTTCGAAGAATTTTCCGCAGGGTAAGTGTTGGCGGAATCTTCTCCAGTTATTTTTTTGAATTCTGAGGAGCGATGCGTTACCTAGTTCGCGTCACGCTTCAAACACCGAATGGGAGGGTCACCGATGATTACGAAGTACGCTCGGAGCCATGCGCTTGCGGCGCTGCTTGCACTTGCAGCAGGCTGCGGCAAGGCACCAAACGACGACGCGAGCCACAGCTCGAGCATCCGCTTGGGCGTCGCGCCGCACGATCTCAGCAGTTTGCAGGATTCGGTGCGCGTTTTGCCGCCACCTACTGCGCAAGAATCAGTCAACGAGCTCGTGGCTTGGATCAATCGCAACTTGGATCATTGCACCGTTTATGCAGTAAGCGTCGCATCCCCGGGGGCCGACGGCAAATTTCAGTACGTTCTTAACGCGGGCTACACGGACGGCAGTGTCAACGTCACGTCGCGCTGGAAAAACCTGACGCTCGGCGGCGACGTCGAGGCCGAAGGCAAGCTTTGGCTGTCGTGGATCCCCGGCACGATGTTCAACGGCTGCGTCAAGACCGCAGACCAAGGCGCATCGACGAAGTCGGAAGCCTTCGTCAGCAACCTCATCGCCGAACTCAACAAGAACTTCGACAAGTGCACGCTGAAATCCGGTCTGGTCGGGGACGAAGACGCCCAAGGCGCCTTCCGCTTCTTTCTGTTCGCGGCATACGCGGACGGCACCAAGGCGGAAAAAGTTCATTTTGAAAGCAACGTCAGCAATTCGGTTGACAAAGACGTCCAAGACTTTTTAGGTATGATCCCGAGCCAAGTCTTTGGTCAGTGCGTCAAGGTAACGCCCGGTCCAGGACCTGGCCCCGGACCCGGACCCGGACCCGGACCCGGACCCGGACCCG
>JAYWBY010000633.1:0-3357 GCA_043781115.1 Pseudomonadota bacterium | reverse complement strand
CGCGAACGCCGGCGCCCCGCCGCAGAGACTCAATGATGCTGCCACTAGTAAATGTCTGATTCGCATGATTCCCCCCGAAATCATTGGTTTCAGTCTTTCAGCAAGACCTTCAACTTGGTCAAAACGGGATCCGCTCCTGTGACTTCCGCCGATTTGAACGTCGCGACGATCTTGCCTTCCTGATCGTAAATGAACGTACGGTATTCGGAATGGTACTCGGGCACCATCGCGGTCATGTAGCCGTCGAAGAAGCGCTGCAAGTATTCCTTGCCGGTCGGACCATTGATGGGCAAAGGGTCGAGGATCAGCGGCACGCGGATGCCCAGCGCCTCGAAGCCGTCGAAGCCTTGGCCGTCGCCGTGGACGATGCCGTCGTAGAATTGCGAAATCGACTGCTCAGGCACTTCCGGCAAGTGGGATTCGAGCGCCACCACTTGGCAGTCGGTCGGACGAGCGTGGCAGAAGTCATACAGCGCGTCGGGCTTGCTCCACTCCTTCAGCTCGTCGATGCACGAGCCGCAGGCGACGGGATAGGCCCCCCAAGCCGAGACGACCGTGAAGCGGCTGGCCAAGCGCAGGGCCGAGAAACCGAACTCGCCGCGCGCCTCGTCGAAAAGTTTGAAGTCAGGACCGCGCGCCAGGGCACCGAAGCCGGGCTTCGCCAGCTCGGCTTTCAACTCGCCGACGGCGAGCGCGCCTTCCTTGCTGTAAACGAGTTCACCCTTGGCGCTGAAGCCCAAGACGACAGGGCCTTCCACCGCGGGCATGGTCAAAGCGTAAGTCGGAGGCGGGCCTTCCAGCGGCGTGTAAGTCCAGTTGAGGAAGGATTTGAAGACGTCGAAGAATTCCGCGCCTCCCTGCACTGCGATGCCAGTGCCGCACTCGGCGGCTAGCAGAGCCCCGCCTTGGAGCGACGCGACCGCGCAAGTTTTCCCGTGACCGGCGGCGCAGCCCTGGGCGAGGCCTTTCAGCTCGGCGAGGTTGGCCTGGCAAGTGGCGCCGCAGTTGTCGCGCGCGATTTGGACGAAGCGGAAATCCGCGGCGCCAAGCGCCGCGTCGAGCGTAATAGCGTGGCCGTCGCAGGTTTTTGCGTTGACCCCTTTAAGGCGGCCCGCGCCTTGACTAGCCAGGTCGATCGCTGGAATGCCGGCGCCGTCATCGCCGCCGCCCTCACCGGCGCCATCGGTCGAGCCGTCGGCGCCACCGTCTGAAGTGCCGCCGTCGCCTTCGCCTCCACCGTCGTCCGTCGGACCCGGCGCCTGGTCTCTCAGGCCTAGCGTCACTTCGACCTTGCCGATCATTTCGCTGAGCGACGTGCTGTCGTGGGGCAAGACCCGCCAAGCGATGCCGGTTTTCGAGACCATGACGGTCAAAGGCACGCTGAACTTGTTACCTGGAGGCATGAAGACGTCGAGCATCGTCCGGCCGGCGGGGTCGGACCATTTGATGAAAGGATAAAGCGCCAAGTAGCCGGCCATCCGCTCGTGCGGCTCTTTGTCGGTGTTGACTCCGACGATTTCGAAGCGGGACCCTTCGGGGGTCAGGAAGAGCGGGTGACGACCGATGATGTCGTTCTTCAAGTGCTCCGCTTTGCGATTGCAGGCGGCGCAGCCCTTCGACCCGAAGGTCAACAGGATGTAGTCGCGGTTCTCAGAGTCCATGTATTCGCGCAAGTTCACCGACTCGCCGGTTTCAGCAACGGTGAAGGAGACGGCCGACGTGTCGAGAGATTCTTCCAACTGCATGCCGGCGGGCGCATGGTTTGTCAGGTTATGCTTGAGCTTCGAGGCGCAGCTCATCCCAGCAACTAGCGAGGCAGAGAGCAGGATGGTGCGGCCAAAGCCTTGAGCGATAGACATGGCCGTCATCCTCCGCACGTCGGGCATGAGCTGCCACCGGTTCCGGCCGCGCCCTGCGCCAGCTTCTCGAAACCGGCGCTCGCCGACGACATCATCGAAGGTGTCAGCGCCGAAACGCCCGCGTCGTCCATGATCGGACTCAGCAGAAATTCCTTTTCGTATGGCTTGATGGTCTCGCAGGCGGCCAGAGCTACGACGATCATCAGCAGACAGATGCGCATGGTTCCCCCCCCATGAACTGGCGTCGGACAATGTTTCATTATCGGTTAAAGTTGGTCAGTCTGTAGGCGATAGCCCCTAGAACTGAAACCGTCAAAACTTTGCCGTAACCCCCAATTCAAAACTAGTCGCGGCGATGGCGACGTTGGTCAAATATCTCGCGGCCGCTGCCTCGATGGTCAAGGGAACGCCGATGTTGTCGATGGCGCGTTTTGGCAAATCCTGGGAAAATCCCAATGAAGTGGTGTCGGAGCCGAGCACCGTGTCGTCGCCGTAAGCGCGGGTCGTCTGGTCTTCCTTGTAGTAACGATAGCCCAGCCGCGCATGGGCGCCTGGCCAGAGGTTCTGAAGATAGGCCAAGTCGTAGATCCAGGCGTCGACCTGCCCGTAGTTGGTCGCCGTGGTGACGTAGCCGCGGTTGTAGGCCCGCGTTACCCCGCCATGCACCGCGCCGTCCATGGGCGGCAAGAATTGCCTAACGGCGACGCTCGCCGAGTTCGAGTCGGGGCGGTTGTCGGTAGCGATGTGACCGATAGAGTAATCGACGATCGTAGTGCTCGAGGCGAGATGGCGCGCCGAGACCGTCGCGCCGGTAGACGACGCGATCGTCGGGTTGCCGACCTCCTCCGAATCAAAATCGAGAATTTGATAGAGCGGCTGGTCGATTAGCGTGCGTGAAAGGTCGAACGCCAAGCGAATCGTCTCGTGCCAGATCCATTGACTCAGTCCCACCGACCAGGTGCGCGACTTGACCTCATGATCGGTCGCGTAGGCAGTCAAGACGCGGGTTTCCGTCAAACGGTCCCAGGTTTGAGTCGCCGACGCCGACACCGATTGGTTCGTCCGGTAGCTCGAGCCATAGATGTCGCGGTCGTACTGGTCGTCGCGCATCGAATCGTTCTTCAATGAGTCGTTCTGCAGCACCAAACCATAGCTCGAATCGGTCATGTTGAGCGCAGACGAAGTGCCGCCCTGAACGGTCATGTCGTAAGAGACGCGCTCACGCGACCGGCCGTCCGTGTCGTTATACCCGGCGACCTTTTGCTTGATGCTGTGCGCATGAGCTTGGCTGGCCAAGCCCAAGCAAAGCGCCATGCATGGAATGGTCGACCGCATACTCCCTCGCTATCTGAGTTTGGCGAATTGATGGATTTTGGGAGGTGTCACATTAAATTCTGCCGAAGAAACCGGCACGCCACAAGGAGAGAATATATAAATTCGGACAAATTTCGGCATATTTCTCTAACAATCGCAACGCGTTGAACGCTGGACGGACGCC
>JAYWBY010000632.1:0-3360 GCA_043781115.1 Pseudomonadota bacterium | reverse complement strand
TGGCGCAGAGCGAATGCGCCACGGGCAAGACGCCCTTCGTCAAATACTGGATGCACGGCGAGTTCCTGGTCATCGACGAAAACACCAAGATGAGCAAGTCGCTTGGTCATGTTCTGACCGTGCAGACGCTGGTGGACAAGGGTTTCGACCCCATGGCCTACCGCCTCTTGGTGCTTCAGGGCCACTACCGAAAGCAGCTGAAGTTCAGCGACGAAAATCTCTCGGGCGCGCAACGCGGCTATGAGCGCGTGCATGCGCTCGCGCTGAAGGCCAAGGACGAAGCGAAAGGCCAGCCGGCACCGACGCTCGGAGCCGCCGCCGCCGCCTACGCCAAGGCTTTCGAAGACTCGATGGCAAACGACCTCAACACGCCGCAAGCGATCGCCGGCCTTTTCACTCTGCTTGAAGATCCGAAAGTCACCGCCGCCGAGCGCTTGGCGCTCGTCAATCAGATGGAGCCGGTCCTCGGCCTCCAGCTCTTGGGCGAGGTGAAAGCCTCCGCGAATGCCGTCCCTGACGATCTCCTTGCCCTGCTGGCTCGACGCAACCAGGCCCGCACCGACAAGAACTGGGCGGAGGCCGACGCGATGCGCCAGGCCATCACCGCCGCCGGTTATGAAATCCTCGACGCGCCCACCGGCAGTTCACTGAAAAAGCGGCTGTGATATAATTTCCTAGTTCCCCAATACATCGCCACCCAGATATCGCCACCCCAACTTAACGTCATAGGAGTCGGGCATGGACCAGTCCACGTTCGGTGCGTCGAGCGCCTACGCCAGGTCGAGCGCGTTCGCCAGTCGCGACAGCATTGCGTTTCAAGCGCTCTCGGTCGGAATCGGCCTCGGAGAGCTGCGTCCACCGGGTAAGACTCCCGTTACGCGCGTCGCGCCGAGCCTAGTCCACAAGGCGGAATCGTTCGAACCCGAGCCTTTGCCCGCGCTCGATGCGATGGCGAAAGCGCGCGCGCCGCAACGTCAGGTGAACCAGAAAGGGCCGCGCCGCGGCTGGTCCGTAAAGCTCATGGCGTACGGACTGGACTTCTTTTTTGTCGCATTGACCCTCGTCGTCGCCCTCGGTTTGGCGACGGTGCTCTCCGCCGTCCGCACCGGCG
Source organism: Pseudomonadota bacterium (assembly GCA_043781115.1). Taxonomy (GTDB): domain Bacteria; phylum Bdellovibrionota_B; class Oligoflexia; order Oligoflexales; family CAIYRB01; genus CAIYRB01. Next base: position 2,249 of record JAYWBY010000632.1, on the reverse strand, counting down.
AGACGGAAAACTGGCTGGCAACCAAGCCGATTCAATGGCTTGCCGGTTTGAATCCGTACCTGATCATCGGCGGCGTTTACGGCGTTTTCTTCGCCTACACGCTGGTTTTCAAGCTGCTCGCCGGCAAGACTTGTGGCGAAACGCTGCTTGGCGTCGAAAGCAAAATCGGACGAAAAACCGTGAAAGGCTGATTTCATTGGGAATCAGCCTTTTTAAGGTGGCGTCCTTGACAGCGCTCTTAGCGACTCTGTATATTTTTAGTAAGCCAATTCATTTACACAGCAAAATTTGACCTGCGTCAGAATCATGACGTTCGAGGGAGGGGCGATGAAACGCTCGGGAGCCGTTAAGTTTCCAAACTCGGTGCAGTTGTTTAAGTTTTGCCAAAAAGTGCTCATGAGCCAACGCGGCGTCAAGGTGCACGATCAGGAAGTTGGCTCAATCTTGAACTTCAATCCGTCCGATTGCAGTCACTGGAAACGGGGCGAGAAAAACGTCCGTTCGGTGTTCTCGCTGGCGAAGCTCGCCGAAGCGCTGCAAGTCGAGACGACGCTCGTCCATGACGTCGCCTCTGGCGCCGTGGGCCTCGACGAAGCCTTCTATGAATGGCAAGAGTCGAACGCGTTCCGCGCCATGCTGGCCAAAGCCTCGGAGTGTACTCCGACGGAAGTGGCGGCGGCGAGAAAACGCGTCGAGACGTTCGTTGCTCAACTCCACGAGCAATGCGAGTTCTCCACGCCACCGCTCTACATCCCCGAGGTCTTGCGCTTCTTCGCCTTCGTGACGACGCAGCCGACCGAGATGATGGACAAGCTGTCGCGCATCCTCCGCGTCAAGCCGGGCCAATACAGCGTCCAGTTCCGCAAGGGCGACCTGAAGCCCCAGACGCGTATGTGCATGACCAAAGACTTGGCGCGCATCATCTTCGAGGGCGAGCGCGAGCGCTTCCCCGAGCTTGGGCCCGCAAACCCGAAACTCGTCGAGCTGGAAGAGACGATCTTCGCCGCCAGCCTCCTCGTGCCGAAGACCATGCTGCTCGCCGAAATGGCGAAGCTCGACTCCCGCCGCAACGTCGTCTCCGAACTGGCGACCTTGTTCTGGGTGCCGAAGTCCTTGGTCGGCTTCCAGCTGACCGACATCTTGCTGTCCGGCGAACGTCCCCTCGGCAAGGGCGCGATCACGGGTCGGGATGTTGGGACGGACGCGATCTCCGCTTAAACGAAGTTAAATACGCCTCCCGCCTATGTGTCTGCCAGCCCGCCGCCAATTAAAAACTGGCAGCGGGCTTTGCCTATTGGGCCGGCCTGTCGTTGTTGTTTCGTGGCTCAACACTTTGACGGGGCCCGCCCTTAGGTGAACAGGCGCTCTGCCGATTAATATAGAAGTAATCGGTTTTCCTGAGGGCGCCATGGAACCATCCTCGACCTACTACCGCGAGCTACTCCGTACTGAGCTGACGCGCCGGTGCCAGCGGAACCCGCGCTACTCGCTGCGCGCCTTTGCCAAATGGCTGGCGATCGACGTTGCAGCGCTTTCGCGCGTCTTGGCCGGCAAAGGGGCCTTGTCGCTCAAGACCGCTGAGCGGTTGGTAAAGACTCTCGGCTGCACCGCACCGGCCAGGCATGTGTTCCTCGATTCCGTGGCCAAAGACCTAAAGGGCAGGGCCCTCAACCGGGTCGCTCCCGAACTTCCTGCCGGCGAGCCGGAAGTCACTCGCCTCGTCGGAGTCTGAAGTTCTCTGCGAAGGTGGACGATCGGTTAAGCCCCAGCCAGGTGAGTATACGCGCCGCGCCGTCGCTACTAGCGGGAGCCACCGGCCCTTCCGGCGGCGCCTTCGATGGGCAACTACGAGACGACGGTAGCCAGGAGGACGGTGCGGCTGGCGACCTCGTCTTTGCGACCAAGGCGGTCTTGGCTCCGCGCGTCGAGCCCCGCGACCGCGAGGTGTTGTTTGTCGACCTCCAAATCGGCCACGGCGCAGGTGCTCGCACCCTGAGCTTTCCTTATACCTTTCCGGATGTTCGCGTGACTCTTCCGGCGGCGCAGCTGGACCCAGCCTCCAGCACCGTGCTGCTGATCGGCAACCCGTTTGGCAACGACGTTCAGGACTTCCTCTGGACGGTTTCAGTCTTCAACGACGTCGGCCAAACGATCTGGCAGTCGCATGCCGTCACATCAATAATGCGGCAGTTTCAAGTTCCAGCCCACATCTTGAGTGGCGAAAGCGCGGCGTCTTTCTCTGTGACGGC
>JAYWBY010000631.1:0-9271 GCA_043781115.1 Pseudomonadota bacterium | reverse complement strand
ACACCGAAGCGGTCAATAGTTCGCTCTTTCAAAAGCTCGGCGTCTATTCGCTCGACGGCGAAACAGGCGCCCGACTGGCTGACGGTGCCGCCTTCATGGCGCTCGAGCGCAGGGGCGCCGCGGCTGCCCGCGGCGCCAAGATCCGCGCTACCTACGTCGCCGGCGCCGTCGCCTCCGACGGCATGGGACCTCTAATGATGGACATCAACGGCGAGGCTTACGAGTCCGCCATCCGGCGCGCGCTTGCTTCGGCAAGCATCGCTGCCTCTGACATTGGGCTGGTTCTCGCTAGCGGCACCGGGGCAACCCGCGTGGCGACGAGCGAGTATTCAGTGCTCTCCCGGGTTTTTGCCAAGGAGCGGGAATTTCCCGCTCTTGGCTCTTTCTTTCCGGTTCTCGGGCACCTTATGGAAGCGTCTGGTCTGCTCGAACTCGGTCTCTTGTCATGGCTTTACGAGCTGGGAGAAATTCCCGCCGCGTTGCGCACGACGGACCGGGTCGAGCCGACCAGTCGCATCAATTCCGAGAGACCGTACGCCCTCATCCTCAAGGCGAGTCCTTGGGGCGAGTACAGCTGCATCGTGGCCCGCAAGGAGTAAGCAATGTCCCCCAAAAATCGCACCAACGTCCTGATCACCGGCGGCACCGGCTTCGTCGGCAAGGCCGTCTTGGCCCGCCTCGTCGATCAAACTTCTTACGGGAAGATTTACTTGCTCGTTCGAGGCAAGCGCGGCGCCACGGCGGAAGAACGTGTCCGCGACATCGTCAAGCGCATGTTCCCCCGCGGTCGGGTCGAACCCCTGCTCTCGCGCATCGTCGCGGTGCCTGGCGACTTGGTCGAACCGGGTCTCGGCCTTTCCGAAGAAGCGCTAGCCGTCCTGAAGACGGACTGCCATCAAATCCTCCATGTCGGCGCCAGCACCGAGTTCGGCTCACCGCTCGAGGAGGCGCGCTTAAACAACGTCGAAGGTACCCGCCACGTCCTGGACCTCGCGCTGAAGTTGACGGACGAAGGTGTCCTGAAGCGCTTCGACTACGTTTCGACGGCTTACGTTTGCGGGCGGAAACAAGGCCTCTTGACGGAAGACGATTTGGCCCGTGGCCAGGATTTCTCGAACACCTACGAGCAAAGCAAGTACGAAGCCGAAGTGCTCGTCCGCGAGCACTCGTCGCGCCTGCGCATCGCCATCTACCGGCCGTCGATCGTCGTCGGCGACTCGAACTCCGGCTATACGCCCCACTTCAAGGTTCTCTACTGGCCGCTGCTTCTCCTCTCGAAGAACGTCCTGCCGTTCTTCGCCGTCAATCAGCGCGCGTTCCTCGACGTCGTGCCAGTCGACTTCGTCGCCGACGGCATCGTCGCCTTGATGCAGCGCGAAGGCACCGTCGGTCAGACTTTCCATTTGACCTCAGGCATGGGCAACGAGATCCGGATCCGCGACTTCCTCAACGACTCGTACCAACTCGCTGGCATCGTCAGGAAGCCGATCCTGCCGTTCTGGTTGTTCAATCTGATCTGGCACACGCCGCTAGCCCGACTCTGCCCGGATTTCCTCTGGGATGCTTCGGAGTTAGCGCGCCCCTACTTCTGCTACCTGAAAGGCAACGACGTCCGATTTGACGCCAGCCGTACCATGAGTATTCTTAAACCTCTTGGTATTCATCCTCCGGCCTGGGACGCCTACAAGCGCGAGGTCATGAATTACTGTCTGACGAGCCGGTGGGGAAGAAAAATTCCCATGCCGGAATACATCTACTACCTACCGGTATCGAGTCGAAAGGAAGCGGGACGTGAGTACGCAAACCGAGACACGACAAAGATCGGCAGCTTTAGCCTCCCCATCGGACAGAACGCTTAGGACGCTCGCCGATGAGATTTACGAGACGTTGAAACGCGACGGCTGCCAGCCTCGCGACATCGTCACGTTGTCGACGCGCCTCCTTGAGCTCGTCACCAACAATCTCAAAGTCGACGTCACGCCGCGCCGGCGTTGATCAGATCGGTCTTAGCACGGCGAAGGCAAGCGCTGCCCATCCTAGGATGAAGGCGGCGCCGCCGATCGGCGTTATGGCTCCCCAGATGCGGGCTTCGCTCAGGGCCAAGATATAGAGACTTCCCGAGAAAATCAGCGTGCCGACGAAGAAGGCGTAGCCCGCAACCTTCAGCGCGGGATGGTCTATCTTAACCGAAATCAGGCCGACGGCAATCAACGCGAACGCGTGGTACATCTGATAGCGCGCGCCAATTTCGAAGATCGCCATGTTCTCGGGCGACAGGCGCTCGCGCAGAGCATGCGCACCAAAGGCGCCGCAAACAACCGACAAGCCGCCGAGGACGCTGCCTAAAGCGATCCAGATGGTCCACGTCACGAGCTTCCTCCTCGACATTTTCGCCCGGCATTTTTGACTGGTCGCCAGCGCTGGCGGTACGGTATCTTGCCCGGGCGTGGCTAGGCAAGAAGAGGATCAAAGGAGCGACTCGTGGGACTTTTTACCGGCAAAAAAGGCATCATCCTCGGGGTGGCCAATGAGTACTCGATCGCCTCTGGCATCGCCCGCGTCTTGCACGCCGAAGGCGCCAAGCTCGGCTTCAATCACTTACCCGACAAAGAAGGCCGCGACCGCATGGCGAAGCGCGTCCAGCGCGTCACCGATCCGCTCGGCGCCACGTTCGTTAGGCCGTGCGACATGGGCAACGACGCCGACATCGTCGCCTTCTTCGAGGAAGTGAAGAAGGAATTCGGCACCATCGACTTTCTCGTCCACTCGATTGCCTTCGCACCTCTCGACGACATTCGCTGCTCGACCATCGACGCCTCGCGCGAGGGCTTCAAGATCGGCATGGACATCAGCGTCTATAGCTTGATCGCCGCCACGAGGGAAGCCGCCAAGCTGATGCCGGACGGTGGCTCGATTGCGACGATGTCGTACTTCGGCGGCGAGAAGGTCGTCGGCGGCTACAACCTGATGGGCGTCTGCAAGGCCGCCCTCGACGCCACGATGAAATACCTGGCCTACGATCTAGGTCCGAAGAACATTCGCGTCAACGCCGTCAGCGCCGGCCCGATCAAGACCCTCGCCTCCTCCGCCGTCGGCGAATTCTCCCAGATGCTCGGCCTCTACGAAGCCGTCGCTCCCATGGGCCGCAACATCTCGACCGAGGAAGTCGGCAAAGCCACCGCCTACATTTTGAGCGACATGGCCTCGGCAACCACCGGCGAGATCATGCACGTCGACTGCGGCTACAACATCATGGGCAGCCCCGGCCACGCCGTCGAGCGCATGGGCATCAAGTCCGAAGACTAATTCGGGACACCCTACGTAATCGAATTAATTTTCTAAGGATGGCTATGGACGTCGCATTCGCCCAGCGTGAATTGGACGTGAAGTTCCACGATGGCACCATTGGAAAATTAAAAGTCCAGATTGATGGAGGGCATACGAGGAGCTTGGCCGAAATTTGCCGTCGGGGAAGATTCTTTGCAGGCGCTTCTCCTAGCCGTTGAAGGCTCACCTCTCTCTAGTCAATTGGGCGACTGGCAAGCCTTTATCAATGGCGAAAATGCAAGTCTTGCGAGCAATGAATCTTTGCGGGAGAGCGCACGAACGGGACGACCATTCGGCGACGATACGTTCATTAGGAGCCTCGAAGCAGAGACTGGCCGCGTACTGTTTCCTCAAAAAAGGGGCAGAAAGTCCGCGGGAACGGCACCGACCTGAAATTCGATTACGTAGGGTGTCCCGAATTAGGTTAGGCGAAGGCCCCGGTTGCCGCCTTGGTGCGTCAGGCCGCGGTGGAGCGTGATCTTGCCGCCGTCGGCGACGCCGGCGGCGAAGGAGCCGTGGTCGCCGCGGCCTGAGCCCCATTGGCGTGACGTCAAGCGAGGATGGCGGTGGTCGACGTAGGCCGCCAACTCAGTGTCGGCAAGCTTGATCAGTGCCTTCGTTTCGCTGCTTACCCGCGCCGATGAGTCGGCAGGAGGGGCTTTCAACTTGTCCCGGAATCCCGACAACACCCCGAGCATATACGAACGTCGGGACTTGGCTCCCTTGCCCGTCCGCCGCCGGTAGTCCTTCCAAAAGCTCTGCACTTTGTTGAACAGAAAGTGGAAGACATACTCGGCCATCAGCACGTTCTCGTGCGTTCCGAGGAGTTCGGCGGCTTTGTACTCGCAGAGATCTTGGGCGTCATATTGTCCGAGATAAATTACCCGGACGAAGAAATGGTCGGCGAGGATCGAATAAATCATCGACTCGGCGGCGTCAATGCGCTTTTGCTTCCGGCAAATGATGCAATGGACGTGGGTGGCGGAGCGACGGCTCTCGATGCGGTCGAGGTTGTACTTGGCGTAAAGCTGCTGAACGCGCTGCATGGCGAGCGCTGCCTCGTGCTCATTGGCCGAGCCGGCGAGAGAGAGGAGCTTCTCGACGCGTTTCAGGAGGCGCTCTTCTTCCTCGGAAAGCACCCGAGCTTGCCAGTGCGGAATTTCTTCCGGCAACGCTCCACTCGCCTGACGAGCCCACGGAGCTACGCCCAATGCGGCGCAGGCGCGGTGAAACGCCATGTCATGGAAGCTCTGTCCGCCGTAGACCTCCGAAACGACTTGGTGCGCCATTTCGTGCTTCAGCACTTCGATGACGATGTCCCAGCTGTGTTTCTCGATCAAGAGTCGGCTGATGGTCAACGTGCGCGTTTGCGGAGCCCATTGGCCGTGCATGCCGACGACGTCGGCGACGCAGATGATCGGCACGTTCAACTTCACGCGAAACTGGAAGAGGACGTTGGCGTATTCTTCGTATAGGCGCTCGGTCCAAGCGCGAAGGAGGTCTCGGCGAGCGTCCTGGAAGGTCACCATTCCGTCTTGAACCCCACTTGCGGTTTCAACCCTTGGTTATAGACCTTGTAAGTTCGGGGATCACGCTCGGTGCCCCCTTTGACCTCGACGCCGATCTCCGGAGTCTTCGGAATCGGCGTGAAATAAGTGGTGTTCACGTCGCCGCAGCGCTTCCTGACGGTAAGCGTGACCCACTCGGCATAGGCCTTCATGTCGGCCCCCATGGGGGTGTCGACGCGGGCGACGGTGACGTCTTGGGTCATGTGCTCTCTGTTGCGCTGGCTGCACCCTTCGTCGCTCGGCAGGCACTTCTCGAGGATGACCGGGATTTCGTTGGCGCAAAGGCCACGGTCGATGTCGTCCTTCGACAAGCCGGTCACTTTCGGGACGTAAAGCGTGCCGACCGCCGTCCGGAAGACTTTGTAGCGCACGCCCTTGATGAATACTTCGCCGAACGTCACCTCGGCCTGAGCCTTCTCCGCCTCTTTCGACTGGATGAAGGACGACGGGTTAAAGGCGTCGTCGGCGCGCGCCTTCGGGGCGCCGAAGGGCGAGGCCACGAGCCAAAAGGAGACGAGGAGCGACGCTCGGGAAAGGTCCATCCCCGATTATTGCTTCACTCCGCGGTCTTAGGCAAGCCTTTGCAATCGTCGAACTCCTTGCGGAGCGACTGATTCATTTCTTTCAGTACGTCATACTCGCGAGCCGACCGGACGCGGCCGTAATACTCGCTGATCATGACGGATTTATCGGCGCTCATAGCCTCGAGAATGGCCGTCACCTGCTTCTGCGGCATCTGCTTGAAGAGTTCGACGACCAAGTCCTTGTCCAGTTTTTCCATGACCGGGGCGGCCTTCTTTGGCTCCATCTTGGCATACATGGCCACGAGCTTGTCGGTGCGCTCGCCTTTCAGGACCTTCTCCTGCTGGATCGTCTCGGCAAAGAAGCGCCGCTCTTCATCCAAGCGTTTGAGCTTGTCGTCGATGGCGGTCTCGAGTCCCTTTAACTGGTCTTCGCGCTTCTTCAGGATGTCGATGCGCTCTTCGACCTGACGCTTCTTGCGTTCGGCAATTTCGAGGTATTTGCCGAGCTCTTCCTTTTGGATCGAATCCGGGTTGAGCTCCGGCAGTTCGAGGAGGTTCGAGAGAAAGCTCTTGCGGGTCTTCGTCGCCGTTTCTTCCGGCTTCCCCTTGCTTTCTCCCTCGGCCTTCGCCTTCGCCTTCGTCGTGTCGCTGGCGTCGGCAACTTTCGTGGCGGGGGTAGCGGCCGACGCGGACGGTTTTGCTTCAGGAGCCGCTGCCTTTTCGTTCTCCGCTGCCGTCACCTTCTTGTCGCCAAATTGGACACCACCCTGGAGTGCGGCAAACACGCCCAGGATGACGCAAAACTTGACGCCGAAGATCACTCTGAGGACCTTGGGATCGCGGATTTTGTCCTTGAGGCTCACGGGTTCAGTCCTGTCCTTGCCGGGTGCTGAAGCGCCTGAGGGCCGCCTCGTCCGTCTGCTTCTGCTCGTGCTTGCCGAGCTCCTTCTGGAATTCGGTATGATACTTCTCTTGCAGCTTCTCGACCGACTTCAGCTCGCGCTCGGCGGTCAAAAAATGCGTGATTTGCTGTTTTTCTTTGATCTCGATCTGTTGAACTTCTTTGTAGAGGCGGTACCACTGCGTCTTGACGAAGTCGAGGGATGACTCAATGGTGTCCAAGTTCTGCCGCGTCTTCGACACGCGAATGCGGTTCAGCTCTTCGACGCCTTGCATGTAGCGTTTTTGGTTTTCCTTCATCGCTCTCACCACTTCGACTTTCTCGTGACGAATCGCCGTCAGGACGGCCGCTTCTTCGTCGACCTTGGCCTTCTTCATTTTGATGATCGGCTGGACTCTTTTGATCTTCCGTTGGCTCTGCATCCGCTCGGCACTCCTTTGATGGCACTACTCGTCAACTGGCTCTTTGTTGCTGTCTTTGTTGTTGGTCGACTTGCGCCCGGTTGCGGAAGAGCATGCGGAGACCCTCCAGCGCTTTGTCCATCGTCGAACGCTCGTTGACGTCCTGCTTCAGGAACGTCTCGATGGCCGGCATCATCCCGATCGCCGCGTCCAACGTCGGGTTCGTGCCGGGTTGGTACGAGCCGATCTGGATGTAATCGTAGTTCTCTTGGTAGACGCCGAGCAGCAGGCGAATCGTGGACGCCAACTGCTTGTGCTCGTCGTTGACGATGTCGTGCATCACGCGGCTGATGCTCGACGACACGTCGATGGCGGGGAAATGACTCTTGGCCGCCAGAGAGCGCGACAGGTTGATATGACCATCGAGGATGGCGCGGACGGCGTCCGGAATCGGATCGTTGAAGTCGTCGCCGTCGACCAGCACGGTGTAAAGACCGCTGATGCTGCCCCGGCCGGCAAGCTGCGGACCGCAGCGCTCGAGGAGGCGCGGCAACAGGGAAAAGACCGACGGCGGATAGCCTTTGGTGGTCGGAGGTTCGCCGACGGCCAAGCCGATTTCGCGCTGAGCCATGGCGACGCGCGTCAGACTGTCCATCATCAACAGCACGCGCTTGCCTTGGGCCGAGAAGGCTTCGGCGACGGCGGTGACCGCTTTGGCGGCTCGAATGCGCATCAACGGAGACTGGTCGCTGGTCGAGCAAACGACGACCGAGCGTTTTAGACCTTCCGGGCCGAGGTCCCGCTCGATGAACTCGCGCACCTCACGGCCCCGTTCGCCGATCAAGCCGATGACGTTGACGTCCGCCGACGAGCCGCGGGCGATCATGCCCATCAGCACGCTCTTGCCGACGCCGGAGCCGGCCATGATGCCGATCCGCTGGCCTTCGCCGAAAGTCAGGAGACCGTCCATCGCCCGGATGCCAAGGCTCAATTTGTTCTCGACCCGGCCTCTGAGCAACGGGTTCGGAGCGTCGCGATCGATTGGCACTACCATGGAGTTCGGCGGCACGTGCAACTCACCGAGCATGCTGTTCATCATCGGGTCCACGACGCGGCCGAGCAAGTGGTCGCCCACCGTGATGCGGTCGAGCGTGCGTTTGCCAGTCACGGCACAGCCGGGAGAGATGCCGTTCAACGTCGAATAAGGCAAAAGCAAGGCTTTGTCGTCGCGAAAGCCCACGACTTCCGCCAGGACGTCGTCCTGCCCTTTGACGACGATATTTACGATCGTGCCGAGTCGGCTGCCGGGCAGATTCGCCTCGACGACGGTGCCGACGACGTCGGTGACTTTCCCCGACGGGTTCCAGTTGATGTGCGAAAACGCCTGTTTCAAGTTCGAGCGCTCGAAGCGCTTCAGGCGAATGCCGGCTTGCGGAGTATTGTCTTCGCTCACGAGGCCTTCTCCTCGTCGTCGAAGAGCTGCAAGTCCGCCTGCGTCAGCAATTCGCCGATCATCTTGCCGACGTTGACGTCGACGACGCTAAGGTTCGACTCGATCTTGAAGTCGCCGCGCTCGATTTCGGAGTCTTTGACGAGCGCCTCTTTGATGTCTTGGTCGCCGAGCGCCATGATTTTGTCGAAAAAGTCCGGGTGAACCCGAATCTTAAATTTACCCGGCTCGACGGCCTCGCTGATGGCGCGTCGCAAGACCGTTACGAAGGCTTCCGGGTGAATGCTGAATTCGCGCTTGATCAACGACTCGGCCATCGCCTGGCAGAGTTCGTAGAAGTTCTGTTGGACGTTGTCCAGAATCTCGTGCTTCAGTTTGCCGAATTCCTGCATGAGTTCCGTGACTTTACCGAAGACCGCGGCGGCGTTCTGGCGGACCTGGATCTCGGCCTTTTCTTCGCCGGCGCCGAAGCCGTCGCGGTAGCCGTTGGCTTTCGCCTCGGCCACCATCTCGTCCAGTTGCTTCTGGTTGATTTGCTGTTGCTCGACCCTTTGACGATAAGCCGCCGACGCTTCGGCTTCCGGATCCTGCGGACCAGCGGTGGCCGGCAGCGGGGTCACGGGAATGAAGTCGCTCGCGCCGCCCTCTTCCTCGCTGGTGTGGAGCAGATTCTTTATGGCTTTGCCGACGACGTCCATCGACTCGTACTTCGGCGTCTCGCCGACCACGGCTTTCGGCGCTGGAATGGGCTTCTCGGCCCCGATCGGCGCCACGACCGGCTTGGCCCCGGCCGCGGGTATCGGCGCCCCAGCGGTCGACTTCGGAGCTTCGGCCACGACGGGAGCTGGACCCTTCGCCGACTCTTCGGCCGCGGGCGCAGCGGCGACGGCCGCTCGCACCGGCGGATGTTTGCCGTGCTGATGCTCTTGAAAGCGGACGGCGGCCTCGTATTCGAAGTCGAACTCGTCGTCTTCGAGCCGCGTCACCCGGTCCTTCCGCATCTTGTGGTCGCGCTGCCACTCTTTGGTGAAGTCCATGGGCAAGATCACCGAGCGTTTTTGCTCGGGACTCACCAAGTCGTCGTTGAAGCGCTCGGGCGT
>JAYWBY010000630.1:0-9285 GCA_043781115.1 Pseudomonadota bacterium | reverse complement strand
CGCGTTCCTTGATCTCGATGCCCGTCTTGACGATGGCGTCGTATTTCATGTTGGACATCGACACGAACTTGTCGATCTTGGTGATGCCGAGCCAATGCAGCACGTCCGGCATGAGCTCTTGGAAGCGCATGTCCTGAACGCCGGCGACGCACTCGGTGCGGAGGAAATAATTCTCGGCGCGGTCGCCGCCTTCTTGGCGCTTCCTAGCGTTGTAGACGAGAAACTTGGTCACTTCGCCGAGCGCGCGACCTTCTTTCCGGTTGTAAACGATGACGCCCGCGCCGCCTTGTTGCGCGGCTTCGACGCAGACTTCCACGCCATGCGCCAGATAGGGACGGCACGTGCAGATGTCGGAGCCGAAGACGTCCGAACCGTTGCATTCGTCGTGAATGCGGCAGGCGAGGAGTTTTTTCGGGTCGGAGATCGTCGACAAGTCGCCGAAGAAATAGGCCGTCATGCCACCGATTGGCGGCAAGAAGACTTCCAGATCCGGACGGGTGATGAGTTCGGGGTACATGCCGCCGGCGTGCTCGAAGAGTGAACGGCGCAGCTCCGCTTCGTCGATTCCGAAGCGTTCGGCGATGCCCGGCAAATGCCAAACCGGGTCGAGCGCAGCCTTAGTGATCGCGACCTCGCCGTTCTCCTTCAAGATCTTGCCGTCGGGCTTCAGGCGCCCGGCCTTGATCGCCTCGGTGAACTCCGGCATCACCATGTGCGCCTTCGTCACGGCGATCGTCGGGCGGATATCCATGCCGCCGGCGAGCTGCGTTTTGAAGACTTCGGAAACCATGTGACCCCAAGGGTCGATCGACACGATCTTCTTGCCGTCGCCCCATTGCGGCATTGGCTTCAGGACCGCGGCGGGCGACGTGTTGGTCAGATCTGGGACGTGCAAGGAATCGAGCGAGCCGGCGGCGATCGCCAGCGCCCGGTAGACGGCGTAAGAACCAGAGTGCGCGCCGATGACGTTGTGGTCCTTCGTCACGGTGCCGATAACCGGGCCGCGCTCCTCGGCGGTCTTCGCGCCCCACTTGATGACGGGACCGTGGGGACCCTGACTCGGGTGCGACGTCAGTTTGATGTGTGTGAGTTTTCTCTTTTTCTTGTCTTCGGTCATGGAGCTAGCTCATCCAATTGTGGTCGGACCCGGCGGCCCATTTGGTCGTGATCTTCTTGAGATTCGTCCAGAAGTCGAGGGAGCTGGCGCCCGTGATGTCACCTTGCCCGAATTTTGATTCCTTCGTGCCGCCGAAGGAAAAGGGCTCGCGGGGCACCGGCACGCCGATGTTGATTCCTACCATGCCGTTGGTGGCGTTCTCCGCGACGAAGCGGGCGGCGGCGCCGCTGCTGGTGAAGACCGACACGGCGTTGCCGTAGCCGCTGCCGTGTTCGAGCTCCATCGCTTCAGATAGGGACTTGACGCGGACGATCGTCAGGACGGGTCCGAAGATTTCGGTCTTGGCGCATTCCATGTCGGGTTTCGCTTCGTCGATGATCGTGGGTCCGAGCCAGTTGCCGCCGTCGTAGCCGCCCGGCGGCTTTTGACCCCGCCCGTCGAGGCGAAGTTTTGCGCCGCCCTTGACGGCGCGGTCGATGATGCCCTCGATGCGGTCGAGAGCCGGCTTGTCGATGATGGCGCCCATGGCGAGGCCGGGGTGCAAAGCTTTGGCGGCCGTGGTGATTTTCGTCAGCAAGCCGTCGACGTCACCGACGGCGAGCAGCAAGCTGGCCGCCATGCACCGTTGGCCGGCGCAACCCGTGAACGAATCGACGACGCCGCGGACGGTCATGTCGGGATCGGCGTCCGGGGCGAGAATCAGCTGATTCTTGGCTCCGCCGAGGGCGAGCGCTCGTTTGCCAAGCGCCGTCGCGCGCGTGTAGACGGCCCGTGCCACGGCCGACGAGCCGACGAAGGCCACCGCTTGCACGTGGCGATGGTCGATCAGCGCGTTGACTGCGTCACTGGTGCCATTGACGATGGAGAAGACGCCGTCGGGGAAACCTGCCTTGATCATCAACTCGCCCATGAGCTGCGAGGTGAGCGGCACTTTCTCCGAAGGCTTCAAGATGAAGCAGTTGCCGACCGCAATCGCGATCGGAAACATCCACAGCGGCACCATCGCGGGGAAGTTGAACGGCACGATGCCGGCGACGACGCCGAGCGGCTCGCGGCTCATTTGGCAGGTGACGCCGCGGCTCACTTCCATGGCGCCGCCTTGGTCGATGTTCTGCAGGCTCAAAGCGTATTCGACGACTTCGAGGCCCTTTTGCACGCCGGCGCGGCCTTCGGCGACGGTCTTGCCGGACTCGGCGGCGGCGCGGTGCGCCAGCGCGTCCAAGTTTTCGATCATGAGCTGGCGAAAGCGAAAGAGCGCTTGGCAGCGTTCTTTGAGCGGCGTTTTGCGCCAAGCGGGAAATGCGGCTTGGGCGCGGTTGACCGCGTCTTCGACCTCGGTCGCTTTTGACATCGGCACTTTGCCGATGACCTCACCGGTGTAAGGGCTCTTCACTTCGACGAAGCGACCCGACGACGGCAGCCATTTGCCGCCGACGAGGTTCTTACAGGTTACGGTCTCGGCCGGAAAATCGACCAGCTTCATCAAAGTGCCATCGCAAAAGTGGTGGAAAGATTACCATTCTTGTGAGAATCCCGGCGTTCAGCAAGGGGAAAAATGGCTACCGAGAACTTTAGAAACTTCAATAGAATATTGAGTTTCATGTAATAATAAATTAAGAAAATGATTCAGCTCGACGGAGGATTCGCGGTGAACGCAGTACGCCAAAAGCCCAGGATCATCGCCGTCGCCGGCGGCTCGGGATCCGGGAAGACGACCCTCGTTGGACGGCTGACGCAAGCTTTGACCGATGGAGGCCCATCAATGGCTCCGGCGCCCGGCATTTTGGTCCTGCAACTCGACCATTATTACCTCGACCAGTCGCACCTCCCGATGACCGAGCGCGACCGCGTGAACTTCGATCACCCCGACGCCTTCGACACGAAATTGATTCAAAGCCAGCTGGCGGCGCTGGCCGCCGGCCAAGCCGTCGACCGTCCAACTTACGATTACGCGACGCACAGCCGCGTCGAGAAGAAGGTCCGGATCGACCCGGCGCCGGTGATCCTCGTCGACGGCATCTTGAGTCTGCACTGGCCCGAAATCCGCAAGCTCCTGGACCTCGCGGTCTTCGTCGACGTCTCTGACGACGTCCGCTTCATCCGGCGATTGCGCCGCGATGTCAGCGAGCGCGGCCGCACGGTCGAAAGCGTCATCACGCAATACCTTCGCTCCGTAAAGGCGATGCACGACACCTACGTCGCGCCGCAAAAATTCGTCGCCGACATCATCGTCAGCTGGATGGAGTACAACGAGCGCGCCGTGGCAATGCTCGCGGGTATGATCCAATCCTGGCAGCAGGGAGCGCGGTCTTGAAAACCGTGGTCCTTTGTGTGTTTCTGGGCCTGGCGGGTTGCGCGCACTTCGTCGAAGTGACCACGGAAGGCTCCGCCCCGGTCTTCAATTGGCGAACCGACGCGCCGGTCACAGGTTTGATGATTCTGGCGGACGAAGACTGTGCCCTACCCGGCAACGCCAAGGGCCTCGGCGACCGCATTTGGTGGCAAGTTCAAGGCAAACTCACCCCGCCCGTGAAGTTCGGCGTCGTTCCCCCCGGCGCCACTGAGTTGGCGCACGCTCGGCCGTTCCTTGCGGGCTGTCATTGGTGGTCGGTGACGCTGACGGATCAGTCGATGCAAGGGGAATTGACGAAGTTTCGGTGGTAGGAAATAGGCCGAGACGGGTTGACTCCGCCTCGACCGCGCCATTTAGGTACATCTTCTCCAGGTGAGGCCGTAAATCAGCTTGACCTCGCCATCGATGGAATCCGTCGTCATGAGACCGTGTCTCGAGGAAAAAGCACTGTTGTCGGTGCGGATTTCCGTATTGATGTTTAGGGCGCGTTGGGCGCCGCAAGGTGACCAAACGAGGGCCGTCAGACCGAGCGTGTCGCGGATCTGATAGTTTAGGTCGATCGGTCCACGCATCGGGGTGCGCAGCGTTCCTTCCGCAATCAGCTTCAGCCTTCCGATTCGAGACCAGCCTCAATATAATGTCTCCCGGCATATTTCCCGATACCCCACACTTTTCGGCCACTTACCTACCAAAACAAAAATTCGTCAAGTCGCCAGCGAAAGATCCGAATGTGTGCACAGTTGTTTTTCTCCCTAGAGGTTTTACGTCCGAACTATCTCTCACGAGATAAAGGAAGGAAGCCTCTATGAAATCACGCATCGCTCTCGCCAATGTCGTCGTCCTCGGTCTGATCGGCAGCTCGTGCGCCGCGCTCGGCCCCAAAGCCAACGTCTCCATGATGAAGTCGGAGATCTCCGCGACGAAAGACGTCGAAAATATCATCATACCTAACGTCACGGGCATCGACGCCTCTGGCAACACGGGCAAGGCCTTGCTCGGCAACGCGCTAAAAGCTTACGGCACGCGCTCGCGGCCGATGGCCGCCGCCAACGCCGTGCTCGGCACCGTCGGCGCCCCGGACGGACTCGCCGATTTGTTGACGGCGGCCTATTCCGCCGAGTTCATCAAAGAAGTTCAAA
The DNA here is from genome assembly GCA_043781115.1 of Pseudomonadota bacterium. Taxonomy (GTDB): domain Bacteria; phylum Bdellovibrionota_B; class Oligoflexia; order Oligoflexales; family CAIYRB01; genus CAIYRB01. The sequence goes on along the minus strand of JAYWBY010000630.1, from coordinate 4,676 downwards.
ACGCCAAGGACAAAAAGCCTGAGAAGCTGGCGCTGCCTTCGGCGAAGGTCCAATTCAAGCTGCCCGAAGGCCTCGACGGCATGAAGGCGCTCGCCAAGAAATTCCAAGGCGAAGCCGCCGGCATCGCCGCCGTCGGCGCGGCGCTGAAGTCGGGAAAATCGGGCGACCTTTCGGCTTCGGTGGCGAAATCGCAGTCGATGATGTCGCTCGTGCAAAAGCTCGACGAGCTCCTCTTCGAGCAACTCGACGTCACCTACGTTCTGTTGACCCACGTCGACGGCAACGAGCAAGACTGGCTCGCCGGTAAAAACGTCAAATACTCGGCCGCCTTGATGAACATCAAGACGGGCAAGCTCCGCTACTTCGCCACGGTCGAAGCGAAAAAAGGCGCGATCCCGACGCCTTTCATGGCCCAGATTGGCATCATGGCGAGCAACCTGTTCGACGCCGTGAACGAGAAGGATCCGCTGCCGGCGAAAAAAGACGCTAAAGGCACGGCTCAAATGGAAGTGAACGTCTACCGCTACTAGTCTCCTTCAAGCACTCGTGATGGGCGCCTGGGCTTCGGTCCGGGCGCTTTTCGTTTGGGGCCGATCGGAAGTCGAGAGGCAAAGCCGAAGCCGAATCCGAAGCCGAAGCCGATGCCCGACAATCTGCCCCTCTTAGTCCCCCAGCACTCGTGATTGGAGCTTTGACCTCGGTCTAGCCGCTTTTCCTATTACCTCCCGGAACCACGAGGATAAAATCCTGCCGACGCCTGGCAAGTAAACGATCACGAGCGCCGTCATGTAGGCTATTACGAAGTAAGACCCTATTTTTACAGATAAAGTGTCCACCCCTAAGAGTAAGCATTTCGCGTGCCAACCCCCATAGCAGCCCATAACCAGTTCTGCGTCATTTTAAACCAGCCATAATGACTCTATAGAATCTATTAAAACATTATTGACGAAACGACCAAAAATGGCGTATTAAGGGCGAGCGTCCGCTTAAATTCCCCCCTGACTAAATTTGCCAATGGCGACCCTTTTTTGCTTCGAAGCGAGGAGAGTGGGATGAGAACTACGTATCGTGCATCGTCGCGTCTAACAGTTGTATTGATCACGGGACTGGCGTCGGCTTTTGCCGTCAGTTGCCACAAAAACAGGAGCGGCGGGCATAGCGGCGCCGAAGAACCGAAGACCGACGCGGCGCCCGCGCCCGACGCCAATCCTTCTGTTGACGCCCCCGTCAAAGGCACGGTCACGGTCTCGTCCGGCACCTTGCCTACGCCGCGCACCGACGGGTCGCGCATTGACCTGAAGAACGGGGACTACATCAAGCTCGCCACCATACGCGGCGTGCAATATCTCTCCGTCGAAGCGACCTTCGACGACGCTTCGTTCAAACGCACGCTGGCGGCCGCCAAGGCCCACAGCGTCACCGACAAAGAAATGATCGAACGCCTCGGCGCGCCGCTCGCCGACACCATCGCCAGCCTGTCGAAGCAAGTCGGCGGCTTAGAGAACGTCCGCGTTTACCCGCAATACGGGTTCTTCGTCGGCATGATGCCCGTGGCTCGCTTTTCCGAGCTCGGAAACGTGAAGAACCTGCCTGCCGACCTTGTCATGAACCCGGTCGTCACGACGCTCCTCGACGAACGCTCGGTCCGTAGGATGGATGCCGAACTCGTCGACCAAATCCTAGCCGACCCGCGCGCTTCCACCGAAGCTTACAGCGGTTTGAAACGCATGGGCGTGCCGGAGTTCGTCGACATCGTGAAGGCCGAACTCAACGCCACTCCGGACGGCTCGCTCGTCAAAGTCGGCGTCACCGACACTGGCGTCACGCTGAACCACCCGACTCTGGCCGGCGCCGATGGCGTCTCCCGCGTCGTCTACATGAAGGACTTCACCGGCGAAGGCCGGATCTACTTCAACCCGGCCGCTACGTTCGACGTCACCACGACCGACGACGCGACGAAGCTCCACGTCAAAGCCCAAGTCTTGGCCCCCGTCGCCGGCGCCGCCGCCGTCCCGGTCGCCGACGACCTGGTCGACTTGGAACGCGACATCCTCGTTTCCCCGGAACTCGCCGCGATCTTGACGACCGCCGGCTCGGGCGCCAAGCTCGGCGTCCTTTCCGAGAAATCCTTCGCCAGCGACACCGAAAAAGTCGACTTGAACCAAAACGGCAAGACCGACGACTCGCTCTTCATGATCCTCTTACCGAACGGAGACGCGGGCTACAAAGCCTACTTCGACTCGACCGGCGCCCTCGACTTCCGTAAGACGACCGCCGTCGGCAGCTGGAACGACACGCACCAGACGATTGCGCTCGCCGCCGAGAAATTCGGCTTCGACATCGCCGTCACGACGTTGAAAAACGCCGCGGGCGAAGACGTCCAAGTCGTGGGCGCCTCGATCGTCGGCTTCGACGCCGGCAACCACGGAAGCCACGTCTCCGGCATCATCGCCGGCAGAAAGACCTTGAGCAACGACAGCGACGACACGCTGGCCCGCGGCGCCGCCCCGGCCGCCAGCTTGATGGTCAACCGCGTTTGCGCCAACAACGGCGGCTGCAACGCCACCGAAGCCTTCGTCGACTTGGCCGCCCATGGCGCCGAACTCGTCAACATGTCGCTCGGCGGCTTGAGCGCGTACAACGACGGTTACGACGTTCAAGAGATCTTAATCGACCGCATCTCAGAGCAAAGCAACGTTCTCTTCGTCATTTCGGCCGGCAACGAAGGACCGGGCTTCAACACCGTTGGTAGCCCATCCACGGCACGCCGCGCCTTGAGCGTCGGCGCCACCGCCAGCCGCTCGATGCTCGAGCGTCAATACCAGTGGCCGGCCAAAGGCAAGCTCGGTCGCCAACAAGCGGCTTCCGCCAACGCCGACGACGACTTCCTCCTCTTCTTCAGCTCGCGCGGCCCGTCGGCCGACGGAGGCTTCAAGCCGAACGTCACGGCCCCTGGTTCCGAGCTTAGCTCCGTGCAGTTGAACAGCGCTCCCGGCCAACGCTCGGGTCTCGACGTTTACTGGGGCACTTCGATGGCCGCGCCGTCGGCGACCGGCGCCATCGCACTGCTGCTCGACGCCGCCAAGCGCTACAACGCCGCCAACCCGACGGCGCTCTTGCCGATCGACTCGTTGACCCTCCACAAAGTGTTGATAGCCAGCGCCAAGCCGTTCGACGTCACCCGTTTCGACCCGGCGACCGGCGAAGCGACCACCGGTCAATACACTTGGATCGACCAAGGCACCGGCATGCTGAACTTGCCGCGCGCTTGGGCCGCCTTGAAAGCCGAGCGCGACAGCCGCTTGCCGAGCCCGGTATTCGCGATGAAAGACGGCGCTCGTGAAGACGTCCGCGTCGACTACCAAGTGCGCGTCCTCCGTCAAAACCCGAACGGCCTGAAATACGACGGCTCGATCGACCTGCCGCCCGATCTAATGGCGCTGTCTGGCCCGCGCTTTGGCCGCGGCATCTGGCTCGACGCCAAAGGCACTGACAATCTGATCCACGTTCAAGTTGCTCGCCGCTTGCCGTACAGCGCCACGCTGCGTGACGACGCCGGCGACCTGCAACGCTTGCTGGTCACGAGCCGCGATGAGTTCGTGCTGAAGACGGTGTTCTACGGCTCCAATCAAGAATGGCTCAAAGCTGGTTCGATGAACCAACTCGACTGCGCCAACGCCCCGACCGCCAACCTCTCCGTCGTCGGCGTCGGCGCCATCGACAACTTCGCCGCCGCCACCGCGCGATCGATCGAAGCCCGCGAGAGCACGCTCTATGTTTGTGTCGACCGCGCCAAGCTCGCGGCCCTACCGGCCGGCGACCAAGGCGCCTTAATCATGGCGTACCGCAAAGACGGCGACCGAGTGGAAGCCAACCCGGAATTCGTCGTGCCCGTCTACGTGACCAACCCGCAGAAGACTTTGGCCGCGTCCGCCGGCTACGAAGTCAGCGGCGTCGTCCAGTCCTTCGGCGTGGCGCGCAACTACGTCGACGTCCCGGTCGGCACCAGCCTCGTCACCGTTACCATCGAAGTTCCGGCAGCCACCCGAGCCGGTTCCGTCACCTCTGGATGCGGCGCCCTTCGCCTCTACGTCTACGAAGGCGGCAACACGATCAAGCCGAAAGAGATCGACGGCAACATCGTCAGGAGCTGCGACGACTTCGGCGGCCCGACGCCGGCTGCGCGCAAGATCACGTACTCTCGCACCAACCCGACGCCTGGCATTTGGAATCTGCACATCTTCGGTCGCTACCAGTTCCCCGTGACCGAATACAAACTGACCGTCGACTACGCCAAGGTCACCACCTCCGTCGCCAAGATCGAAGGCACCGCCGACGCGCTTGACGGCACGCTAGACTTCTCGGTCCTCGACGCCTCCTTCAGCGCCGAACCCGCGGCCGCGACGTCGTCGCTCAGCCTCACCGGTTTGGCCCAAAAGGTTGACACTTCGGTCGCCGCTGACCAACAACTGCCGATCCCGGATCTCGACGGAGTCGTCGCCCGTACGTTCGCCCCGAACGTCGTGACGGCCACCTTCGCCACCGGCGGCTCGCCTGGCAACGACATCGACCTCTACGCGTTCGAATGCCCGACGGCTGAGTTCAGCATGGCGGCCTGCGCCGTCGCTGGCCAAAGCACGACGTCCACCGACGTCGAGACGGTCACCTTCGCCCCG
>JAYWBY010000629.1:0-3373 GCA_043781115.1 Pseudomonadota bacterium | reverse complement strand
TGGTACAGCATCTCGCGGAACTTCGGCAGCGACCAGAGTTCGTCATCGATCAAGACTTCGGCGTCGTTGCAGAACCCGCGCATTTCGTTCATCAGCTTCATGCCGGAGTCGGCCAAGTCCTTTGCCAAACCCTCTTCGTCATGGCCCTTGTTGGCCTTGTCGACGAAGGCCTTCAGCGCCTGCATTTGCCCGAGGATCTTGTCCGTCGCGCCGCCGACTTGGGTGAGCGCGTCCTTCTGCCGCTCGAGGCCGGCGGCGCCGGCGTTGGTCGCCGCGGTCAGGCTGCGCGCCAAGTTGTACTGCTGGGCGGAGAGCGCCGGCAGGACGTGCGTCGACACGAGTTCGTACAATGTTTCGAGTTCGATCATGCGGACCTTGATGAAGCGTTCGAGGCGGACGTTGTAGCGCGCCGTCGTTTCGCTGCGGGTCATGATGCCTAAGCCGTCGAGGAGAGCCAGCGTCTTCTCGTCCTTCATCACTTTCAAGGCTTCCGGCGTCGTGCGTAAGTTCGGCAGACCGCGGGCTTCGGCCTCCTTGTGCCATTCGGCGGAGTAGTTGTCGCCTTCGAAGCAGACCTTGCGGGACTCCTTCACCACTTGCTGGACGACTTCCAGGATTTGCTCGGTCGTCGCGCGGCCGCCGCCGGCCTTTTGGCGAAGGCGCTGGTTCATTTCTTCCAAGGCCTTCGACACGGCGGCGTTGACCAAGGTGAGGGGCACGCTGATCGACGCCGAGGCGCCGACGGCGCGGAATTCAAATTTGTTGCCCGTGAAGGCGAACGGCGACGTGCGGTTCCTGTCGGTGTTGTCGCGCTTGATCACCGGGACCTTGGCGAGGTCGAGGTTGATCTGGTTGACGCGGTCCTTCAGCTCGCCGGTCTTGGTGCCGCTCAAGCGGTCCAAGACTTCCGTCAAGGTTTCGCCGAGGAAGCAGCTCATGATCGCCGGCGGCGCTTCGTTGGCGCCCAGGCGGAAGTCGTTGCCCGGCGTCGCTACGGCCATGCGCAGCATGGCGCCATTGTCGTGGACGGCCTTGACGGTGGCCGAGAGGAAATAAAGAAAACGGATGTTTTCGTGCGGGTTGTCGCCCGGTTCGAGTAGATTCTGGCCGTTGCTGTCGGCCAAGGACCAGTTGACGTGCTTGCCCGAGCCGTTGATGCCGGCGTAAGGTTTCTCGTGGAAGAGAGCCGACATGCGGTGGCGCTTGGCGACGCTTTTGATGACTTCCATGATCAGCTGGTTGTGGTCGGCGGCGACGTTGGCGTTCTCGAAGATCGGCGCCACTTCGTACTGCGCCGGCGCCACTTCGTTGTGGCGCGTTTTGACCGGCACGCCCAACCGGTAGAGCTCGAACTCGCACTCCATCATGAAGTTCAAGACACGCGGTTTGATCGAGCCGAAATAATGATCTTCCAGCTGCTGGTGGCGCGGCGGCGTCCGTCCGAAGAGCGCGCGGCCGGCGAGCATCAAGTCGGGACGCAGATTGAAGAGCGCCTCGTCGATCAAGAAATACTCTTGCTCCGGCCCCGCCGTCGCCGAGACGTGCGTGGTTTCTTCGTCTCCGAGCAAGCGGAGCGCTTCCGTCGCCTTCTCGCTGAGCTTGGCGATCGACCGCAAGAGCGGCGTCTTTTTGTCGAGCGCTTCTCCGGAATACGAGATGAAGACGGAGGGAATGCAAAGCGTCAGGCCGTTGTCCGTTTCCATCAGGAACATCGGCGAGGAAGCGTCCCAGGCCGTGTAACCGCGGGCTTCGAACGTCGCGCGCACGCCGCCCGAAGGGAAGCTAGAGGCATCGGGCTCGGCTTGGATGAGCTGCGAGCCGGTGAAGTGCTCGACGGCGCCGCCGTCCTTGTCGAAGGAAAAAAACGAGTCGTGCTTCTCGGCGGTCGCGCCCGTTTGCGGCTGGAACCAGTGGCTGTAGTGCGTGGCGCCAAAGGACATCGCCCATTCCTTGACGGCCTTGGCGACCTTGTCGGCGAGCTCGCGCGTCAGCGGCTCCTTCTTGGTGGCGAACGCTTTCAGGAACGCCACGTCGGTGGCCGGGAGCTTCCTCTCCATCAAGTCGAAGCTGAACGTGTAGGACCCGAAAAACTCGGAGGTCTTCAGTGGCGTCCCATCGCTCCCCGTTGGGCGCGTGAACTTGCGGCTGCGTCGTGATCCTGCCTTTGCCACGGCCGCGAGGCGTGCGTCTGCCCGTCCTTGAGTCATCTCGGTTCTCCTTTTTGGGATTCCTGCAGCTTCGATTTAAGCGCCCCTGTCCGAGCGACACAAGCGAAATCCCCTGCCTGGTTCCTAGACAACTGCCCACTATTAAAAGAGATTTATAGCTTTTATAGATCTTTCTAAGGTTTCGGATGAATTGAACCGATAGAACAGCATCGCTTTCTTACAACTCGCCCTTCCGGAGGCTCCGTCGATGCAGAGACACTTGGCAACCCGTGTCCTCCTCGTGACCGCTTTCATCCTCTTCGCCTCCGCCGCTTGTAAAAACGGCTCGTTCGGTTCCGACGTCAAAGTCGTCGGCGGCGTCGAGACGCAAGCGTTCCCGGAAGTGCATCATTTCGAGGTCGATTCGGCGCGCGGTCGCGTCTGCACGGCCGTCGCCGTCAGCGCCAACACAGCTTTGATGGCTGGTCATTGCATCAAGGAAAATACCCTCGACAGTGGCGTCATAGACGTCGAGTCTGGCCAACGCTCGGTGAAGATCTACGCCTGGTTAGCGCTGAAAGGCGTCGAAACCATGGACGAGCGCATCGCCGGCCGCGACGTGGCCGTCGTGGTCTTCCCGGATGCCAGCTTCAACTCCTTTCTGAGCCTCGGCGCCCCCGGCCCGATAGGCAGCGACGTGACGCTCGTCGGCTACGGCGCCGCCGGTTTCGACGGCTTGAACCAAGCCGTTCGTGCCTCGCGCGGCGTCAAACGGACGGGAACCAACAAGATTGCGCAAAGCCGCGGCGGTTTGGTCGTGCTTTCCGCCGACGTCAAAGCGGTCGGGCCGAAAAACGCCGTCGCCGCTCCGGGTGACTCAGGCGGCCCGCTGCTCGACGCCTCTGGCAAGGTCATAGGCCTCGCGGCGGCGATATACCTCTTGAACGACAAAGGCCAGATCGCGGCCCTGACTACCGATCCGGATGGCTACAAAGTCCCCGTCGCCCAAGGCGCGACGAAGGCTTTCAACTTCTTCGTCGACCTGTCGTCGCCGGCTTCCTTGAAGCTCCTGAGTTACGCGGTCGGCCAAGGTCTCGCGGTGATCCCGGGCGTGTTGCCGTCGGCCTCGGCGCTTGATTTGACCGACGACGCTTGGACGTTGGCGCCGGCTTCGGGCGATTTAGGACCGATGGTCGCTATGTGCGGTGGCGGCGGCGGCGGCGGCG
>JAYWBY010000628.1:0-3373 GCA_043781115.1 Pseudomonadota bacterium | reverse complement strand
GCATGCCGCCCGACGGGAAGCTCGAGGCGTCGGGCTCACCCTGGATAAGTTGCGAGCCGGTGAAGCGTTCGATGACCTTCAGTTCGGAATGATTGCTGTGCTGGATCGAGATGAAGGCGTCGTGTTTCTCGGCCGTCAGCCCAGTCATTGGTTGGAACCAATGACAGAAGTGCGTGGCGCCCTTCTTCACGGCCCAGTCCATGATCGACTTGGCGATGACGTTGGCCGAGTCCTTGGAAATCTTGCGCCCCTGGACCTCCAAAGAACGCACGAGCTCGTCGTAAGCGTCGCGCGGCAGACGCTCGCGCATTTGGCCTAAGCCGAAGGTCAACTCGCCAAAATACTCGGAAATTGGCTTCACGGTGCTGGCTCCAGACGCACTTGCGCCCGGTGCGTCGTACGACGTACCCATAATCGGACTCTCCTTTGCGGGCCTTTTAGAATCGGCGACTCTAAAAAACGGTTAGGACACTGCACCTCGGGGAATACCGGACGACCGAACTACACGAAGCGCGCTAGCCCAATTATTGGGCGAGGGGTCAACAAAAGGCAAGCACCGTCTAAAGCTTCGTCGTTTTATCGATTGATTTCATTGGAGAAAGTGGCGGCATATTTCGTGCTTTAGAGATCCAGTTCGGTGCAACACTACTTTTGGATTTCTGACGATGCGGATCGCGCACTTCACTTTCCTGCTCCTCGCGGGCGGCCTCGCGGGCTGCTCTTCGCGTGAGAGCGCGCCCATTTCGCCCATCGGCGGCGGCGGCGGCGCGTATGGCGGCAGCGGCGAACAACCGGCGCATTCGACGCCGCCGCCCGCAGGCGATGACGACGACGATGCAGCGGCCAAAACGCCCTCGCCGGATACTAAAACCACGACTCCCCCGCCGGCGACCTCAGCGACGAAATGCCCCGACACCAAACTTCACTACAAAATCGCGGATGGCGGTTCGTTCACGTGGACCGTGGCCAAAGGCGACGGCACGCCGGTTACGGGTCTGCACACCGTCAGGGGCGAAGTCATAGTCACCAAGGCCGACGCCATCGGCGACACGAAGATGCAACTCGACTTCAGCAAGACCGGTGCCTTCACCGGTCAGACGCTCCGCGACGAACGCCTCGGTGCGAATTTCTTCGGCGCGAGCAACGCTCTGCGCTTCACGCTCGACGCCGTCACGGCGAAAGACGGCAAATTGGCTCTTCCCGACCTCGGCGTCTCGCGTGATTTGGTGCTGACGGGCAGCTTTCAAGTCGCCGGCATCAGCATCATTAAGGTCGACGTGCCGGTGCTCCTCGCCAACCGCGGCGACACGTTGCACGTCAGCGAGGCATTGAGCGGCGTGTCGTTCAAACCGCGCGCCGACTGGGGTTTGGATAAACCCCTGGACGCTTTCCTGGCTCTGGCTCAGGCCAAAATCTTCGACGGCGTGACGCTGCGGTTTGATTTGGATCTCGAGAAGTCTTGCGCGAACTGAACGCGGAGGCAATTAATTCAGGTTAATTCAGGACACCCGCCGTAATCGAATTTTGTTAAATTCGATTACGGCGGGTGTCCTGAATAAAAGGTCACCAGGCGCCGAGGTCGACGACCAACGTGGGTTGCTCGGTTCCGTAGCGAACTTCCACCGGTTCTCCGTGAGCCACTTCTGGCTCGCCGTCGAGCACGAACGTCAAACGTTTGAGGTCGCCTGACGAGTAACGGCTAACCACGTACACCTTGTCCCCAACGACGAGGCGAGGAAGCTCGGAGCGGGTGGGAAAGCCGTCGGCGGTTTCGACCGTAACTTCGAATTTCGCCGTCGTGCCTCTGTACTCGATGCGCCGCGAAACGATCGATCCTGTGACTCGCCGAGGAGCGACGGGCGTGGGAGGGGCAACGGCAGGAGCGGCACTAGGAACACCGGCGATCGGCAAGACGAAACTCGCCGCGGCCTTCGACGCGCGCACGGTGCTGAGCTCGAAGGAGCTACGAGTGAGAGCCAACGCCAGCACTAGCGAAGCGACGGGCTTAGTCGCGTCGCCAAAGGCGCTCAGCGGGATGCGCACCGACGAGAGCACCGAGCGCGAACCCGGCGCAACTTGAGAGTAGTGGACGAAGTCGACGGGAGCGCTCGCCGTGCCATCGGCAAACTTCAACGCCACGGTAAAAGCTGGGAGCGCAGTCGACGACCGCACGCTGAAGTCGAGGCTGGTGAATGGCGACAAATCCACCGCGTGCCCGGAGCCTAGGCGCAACGTCAAGGTCGCGGCTTGGCCGGAGTGCGACGCGACGCCCAAGACGCGTCGGCCGCTGCCCGAAGGCGAGGCGGAAGATTGCGGCGTCGCTTGTACACCCGTTGCAGCCACGTAGTTGGCGACGTCGTTGGCGTCGGTGTCGAGGACGCGCAGCGTCATCCCATCGTCGGGGCTGACGATGAAGTCGCGATCGAAGTTAGTCAGAGCCGCCAGCTCGCCGGGAACCGGGAACGCGGGATCAAAGATCGCCGTCGCGTCGGCGACTGAGGACGGCAGCAAATAGCGAAGCATGAAACCCTTGACCGCCTCGCGGCCGATCGTCATTTGGGCCGGCGAGGAAGAAGCGCCGTCGACCCAGAGCTGGGGCTCGCCACCGCTGCATCCGGAAGAGTCGCTCTCCTGCCATTCGGTGTTGAAAAAATTGTGGTTCGCGCCGAAGACTTCGAACGTCGACTTCGGCTTCGGGTCGACTTCTTGGTGGCGCTTGAAGGCGCGGTCGAAAACGTGAATGCCTTGGAGATCCGAAACGTCGCCGTCGCAGCGCGGCAAAAGCACGACCCACGGCACGCCGATGGCGTTGAACTGGCGCGAAGTCTGACCGTCGACGGGAGCAAGCTCGAAGATGCCTCGGATCTTTGCCGGCCCTATCCGCGCCGGCCAAGGGCTGCCCTCGTCGTTGAGGAAAGTGTAAGCCGCGAGGACGCCTTCGCCTCCGCGCGAGTGGCCCATCAAACCCACTTTCAAGAGATCCAGATGCCCGCGCAAGTCGACGCCGAGCGAAGCGGGTGCGCTGCCGTCGCGATTCCAATGCGCCAACTTTTGCAAATGCCGGAGCACCAGACGGCCGCGCGCCATGTTCAGGCCCGCGTCGTCGCTCGTCCCGTCGCCGCCCGTGATACCGCGGTTGGCGTTGATCGAGACGACGATGACGCCGGCGTCGGCGAGGGCGCGAGCGATGTGATCATAGCCCCGGTGATTGGGCGTCACGACGTAACCACTCGGGCAAGTGCCGCTGTCGGTGTATTGGTTCGAATCGTCGATGCGGGGGTTTTGCCCGTAGCCGCAGGTCGAATGGTTGCCGTGGAGGAACACGGCGACGGGATGGGCTCCTTCGTCGATGGCCGTTGTCGTTCCTGGCCAG
>JAYWBY010000627.1:0-3381 GCA_043781115.1 Pseudomonadota bacterium | reverse complement strand
GGGGACTTACCGGAGGTGCCTGACCCCATCCGAAATAGGGAGAGGGCGGCGATGGAGGCGACGGCAGCGGTGATGGCGCGGAGGACGTGCTCGCCGATCTTCACGGAAACAAAGCCGTTGGCTTTGAGGGCGGCGACCTCGTCGGTCTCGAGACCTTTCTCGCCGCCGGCGAGGGCAAAAATCTCGGCGGGCCGCGGGCTGACGGCGCCGAGGTGGCCGGTCATCGTCAGCACGGCGTCGGGGTCGAGCAAGAGCTTCGTCGCCGCTTTCCAGGCCGCGAGTTTCTCCGGCGCCCGCAGAACGCGCAGCATCTCGTTGACCGAGTCATGCGTCGTGACAGTCGGGACGTAAGAGCGTTTACATTGCTTCACGGCTTGGACCAGGATGCGCTCCCAGCGCTGGACCGCTTTGGCGTTCATCCGGAGTTTGGCGACACCGCGCTGCTGGAAGACGTGGACATGATCGACGCCGAGTTCGGTCAATGCAGGCAAAATGTCGTCGACGTCGCCCGGCTTCAGCGCGGCGACGGCGAAAGTGATCGGCATCGTCGGCGGCTCGTCGCGGCCTTCGACGCTAGCTTCGATAATGGCTTCTTTTGAGCCAGAAGACGTGACGACGCCTTTCGCCCAGTTACCGCGACCGTCGGTGACTTCGACTTCCTGGCCGACGGCGACGCGCAGCACTTTCGCCAAATGATGGGCTTCGTCTTCGTCGAGGCGCCAGAGTTTGTCGCCCTCGGATTCGCCGATGAAGCGAAAGAGATGGCTCACCGCGGGCGCTCCATGACGAGGCAGGACCACCCGTCTTGGCGGCCCGAACGGATGCGGACGAGGCCCGCTTCAACGCCGCGGTTGGCGACTTCGTCTTCCTCTTCCACGAGGATGCCGGAGAGGATCAGGCGGCCGCCTGGTTTGGTGACGGCGACGAGCTCGTCCATCAACCGGATCAAAACGACCGCGAGGATATTGGCCAAGACCAAGTCGTGCGTGCCGCTCTCGGGAATGCTGCCCTTTTTGAAGAAGACGTCGCTCTGATTCATTTTGGCGTTCTCGAGCGACGCGAGAATGGCGTCGTCTTCGATGTCGGTGCCGGCGCAAACGCCGTAGCCGAGGAGCTTGGCGCCAATTGCCAAAATGCCGGTGCCGGTACCAACGTCGAGAATCGTCTTGTTCTTCAGGTCTTTGCTGGCCATTGCCTCGCGGCCGAGTTCTTCCAAGCAAAGGCGCGTGGTCGCGTGCTGGCCGGTGCCGAAGGCCATGCCCGGCTCGATGACGAGGTCCAAATGCTTCGCCGGCGGCGGCTCTTTGATCCACGGCGGACGCACCCAAAACTCGGGCGTCGCGAAGGGCTTGAAGCTTTCCTTCCACCCTTCCATCCAGGTTTCGGTCTGCATCGACGTCAGCTCGAGCGTCACCGTCTTCTGGAAGCTTTGCGCGATCTTGACGCGGAGGTCGTCGAGCGATTCGCGGCTGTAACGGTAGACGGAAACCGGCGCGAGATCGCCGCCCATTTCGTCGTAGAAGTCGCGTGGAGGCTCGTCTTGATTCTGGTTGAAGTCGACGTCGATCTGGCCCTCGACGAACGATTCGACGCCGGAGAGGAGCAGCCACTCGATCAAGCGTTGCTTCGTTTTGATGCCGGCCGCGGGCTCGCCGGAGAAGGCGACTTTGAGCTCATAGGTCAACGGCGGATGCATGATCATTCCTTAGAAGGTATGGGGCCCTAAGCTTTGGAGGCTAGGCGTGGCCCGGCAGGGTAGTCACCCGGACGGGCCGCGTCAACCCACGCGGCATAGGGCCCCGATCATGCAGTCAATTCGGCGCTTTCGCTCAGTGGCCCGAGGGGGCGTTGTAAAGCGCTTCCGACATCAGCTCGGGCGGCGAGACGCGCGACGCTACGGTCGAACTCGACACCGACCCGCGAATGCCTTGAATCAAATTGCCGACGGTCGGCGTCGCCGACTGATGGTGAAGGCTGCTGAACGTGTTCGAGAAGGCCTGGACCATGTGGCTGGTGCCGCCCGGCGTGTAGTAGGAGAGCTCTCCCGCGCTCGACGACGTGATGACGACGAGTTGTTCGTAAAGGACGCCGGCGTCCGCCGACAGCTCGTCGAACGCTAGGTCGGCATCCATCTCGGAAACATGCGCCGGGTTGCCGTCGGTCCGGTCGATGTTGTTGATCCACGAGCCCGAGTAGCAGCTGAAGATGACGAAGACCAGGCGCTTCACCGGCGTCGTGAGCGTCGACGCCAACGCGTCATGTATTTGGCGGTAGTAAACCAGTTGGCCGTCGTTCATCTGCGCGCCGCCGTCCGGCGACCCGTGCGCGCCGATGTAGACGAAGAGCGTGCCGCCAGGACCGACTAGCGCGGCCTGGGTCTTCAGCGAACTCAACATCGTCGCAGAGGTCGCGTTCAAGACCGGCGTAATGGAGAAGCCGTAGTGGCCCTCGGGATCAGTCAATGCCGTGTCGAGCAGGTTGATGTCGTTGCGCGCTTCCGGCACGCTTCCTTGAATCATGACGGCGACGTTGTGCGCTGATCCGCTCGAGGATAAGCCTTCTACGCCGCTGGAGTCAGGAGTCTCATGAGACTTGACGCCGCAACCCACGAACGCCAACGATGCCGAGAAAAGAATCAGAACCCTTGGTGACAAAATACGCATATCCATCCCCCCCAAATGAAATTACTGCCGAAAATTCCGCGGAGACCCTGAAAAAGAGCCTAAATTCCGCTTAATTTGTTGGCTATGGAGAAAACCGTACCATCCGGAGTCGCGCTTGTCGACCCTTGGGGTATAGCTTTTCGTATAAATTGAAATTAGTTTATAGCTGCATCACTCGAGCGGACGACGCGCCAGCGCCATGACACCGAGCGGCGAAGCGAAACCTTCGAAGGACGTTTCGTAGCGCTCGGATCTATCTAAATCGTCGAGGCTTTCCTGCATGTTTTTGGATTCTTCCGGTTTGCCGTTCTTGGCGTCGAGTTGGACCATCAGGCGGCGCGGCGTGCGAAAGCTCGGCTGCGCCTTTGTCCAGGTCTGGAGAATCTTTTGAGCATTGAGAAATTTGCCCCTGTCCGTGTACCACTCGGCTTTCAGCATTTCGCCCCAGTATCTTTGGCCTTTGGTCGTCGTAATCTTGTCTAGATCCTTGATGATCGGCGCGACGGCGTCGGGTTTGCCGGCGTGAAGCATTGTTACACCGAGGGCATAAAGCGATTCCCAGTCGCGCTTGAGGCGAAGCGCCGCTTGGAACTCCTGCGCGGCGGAAAGCTGGTATTTGTCGTGATCGCCCATGGAACTATAAACAATGCCGCGCATGTGGTGCGAGAACTGGTCGACGCCGCCGGACTTTTCGTACTGATCTATGAGGCCGAGCGCC
>JAYWBY010000626.1:0-3386 GCA_043781115.1 Pseudomonadota bacterium | reverse complement strand
CCTGCCGCCGGCAAAACGGCGTAAATCTTCTTTTCCGTCGCTTTGCTCTTCGCTAGTCCGGAAGCGCCGTGGCATCGCATTTGGACTTCCGCGGCAATCGCCAACGCGATCGCCGCTTCGCTGCCGCCGCCGAGGTCCAAGCCAATCGGCGCATGGAGTCGCCCGGCGAGGGCCGTAGTTAGGTCCTGCCGATCGTCAGCGTAGAGGTCGAAGATCTTCTTCGTTCGGTGCGAGGGACCGAGCAGGCCGACGTAACGGATGTCGACCTCGGAGGAAGCCCAGCGCAAAACTTCCGCGTCGACCATGAGGTTGTGCGTCATGACGACGACGGCGCTGTGGGGCTCCGCGACGGCAAAGGCGCCGACGTTGCTTGGGTCGTAGTGAAGTACGTTGTCAGCGGTCGGGAACTTGTCAGGGCGCGCATGCGCGGGCCGGTGGTCGAAAAGGCGCACGGTCCAACCGAGTTGTCGGGCGATGGCGGCGAGCGGCTGGGCGTCCGGCCCGCAACCGAAGATCATGAGGTCGACGGAGGGTCGCATTTCGTGCAGACAAAGGCTCACTCGACCGTTCTCGACCTCAAGATCAAAGACTTTGCCTCTTTGGCTCGGTGGCGTCGAGCGCAAGAGCGCCGCGACGCGGAGTTCTAATTCCATGGCGGCGGGCTCGAGATCGCTAAGTAGAGAGCCGTCCTTCTCCAAAGCCAGTCGCTGACCGGCGGCGGCCCGAGCAGTGCCTGTTACTTCGTAAATCAACGCCACCGTCCGCGGGCGGCGTTCGTCGAAGATTGAATTCAGCAACGCCATGGACTTCTCCCCGCGCCCGTTCGCCAGCGGCTCGAGAAGAATCCAAATACGACCGAAGCAGCCCTTGCCGTAGCCGATCAAGTATTCATTGTCGGCGGTGAGGTCGAAGTGCAGCAAGCGGCAAGTTCTCGCGGCCGCGACTTCCAGAGCAGCGGCCGCGATCAGATCTTCCAAACAACCGCCGCTCAGCAAACCAATGGTCTGACCTCCCGGCAATACGAGCATCGACGCGCCGGGCTTGCGGTAGGTCGAGCCTTCCGTTCGGACGACCGTCGCCAGGACCGCGTTGGAGCGAGAAGCGAGCGCCGCCCGCAGCTCGTGGCCGAGCCGCGGAGGACAAAATGGCGATGGGCTTGACTGGGGCATTTGCCCGTCATCTTAGCACAGAGGAAGGGGTCAGTCCCCAGACTGTCCCCTGCTACCCTTCTATCGCCCGCTTTTCTTGGCCGAACGCCCCAAAAAGAGCGTGTGCCAGCCGCCCGACGTGACGTGCGCCCGGGCCCGTTGCACGTCGACCTCGAAGCCCGCTTTGGCCAGGCGTTTAGCGAACCGGGGATCGGCGGAGGCCGACCAGAAGGCGACCACGCCTCCAGCTTTCAGCGCTCCAAGGATCTTGTACAGTCCGGTGTCGTCGTAAAGTTGCTCGTTGCTTTCGGCGCTCAACGCCGCCGGGCCGTTGTCGACGTCGAGGAGGATGGCGTCGAAGGCGCCGCGGCTCCTGCCGATGACCGCGGCGACGTCGGCCAGGACCAGCTTGACGCGGCGGTCGGCGAGGACGTCGGCGGCAAGTTTGTAAGCCGGGTTCTTATTCCACTCGACGACGGCCGGCATCAGCTCGGCGACGGTCACGGTCGCGTCCGGAGAAAGTTGCGTCAAGGCGGCGCGCAACGTGAAACCGAAGCCCAAGCCGCCGATCAATACCGCCGCTTCGCGCTTGGTCTTCACCCCGGCGCAAGCCAGCTCGGCGAGGCGCTCTTCCGAGGCATGCTGGCGCGTCGACATCAGCTCGAGGCCGTCGATCCGGATCGAATAGTTGCCGTCGTGCTCAAACAGCGCGATGGCGCGTCCGTCCGGGGTTTGCGATTGGTCGATCAGCGTCGATTTTTTCATGAAACACCTTGGAAATAGCGGGCGCCGACGCCCAAGAGACCGCCTGCGAGAACCAGCCAGCCGGAATGGGTTTTGTAGCGCCAAAGCACCGCCCAACTCAAGCCGGCGAGTAAGGTGGTGAAGGGATCGACCAGGGCGCTCCGCCCGAGCGCGACGCCGACCACCGCCATCAAGGCAAGGGACGCGACGTTCAGGCCGTCGAGCAGCGCCGAGAGCCGAGGCGAGGCCCGGAGCTTCGGCAGAAAGGGCGCGCTCAAGGCAACGAAGAAGAATGCCGGGAGAAAGATCCCGAACGTCGCAGCGACCGCGCCGCGCCAACCGGACAAGAGGAAGCCAATGAACGTCGCCGTGGTGAAAACGGGACCGGGCGTGAATTGGCCGACGGCGGTGGCATCGAGCAGTTGGGCTTCGGTCAGCCAATGCCAGTGCTCGACGAGATCCGCACGCAAGAAAGCAAGGAGCACATAACCGCTGCCGAAGAGCACGGAGCCGATGCGGGCAAAGCACCAAAAGATCGCCGCCACGGTCGGCGCCGTCACGGCGACCGTCGAAGTGCTGCCGGCAAGCGTAGCCACTGGAAGAAGGCCGAATGGCGCCAAGGAGGCGACCATACCTGGCGTCAGGCGCCGCGGCCAGCCCTGGGCTGCGGCCATGAAAAGCCCCGAAACCGCTAGCACGAGTAGCTCGTTGACTCCCGCCGCCGAGCACGCGAGGGCGACCAACCCCACGGCGATAAGCACTTTGGACTTCAGCGCCGATTTGCCGAGCGCCCACACGGCTTGGAGGACCACGGCGATGATGACGGGTTTGACGCCGTACAAAATTCCTTGCAGCTCCGGCAAGGCGCCGTAACGGGCATAGGTCCACGCCAATCCCCCGACGATCAGCGCCGCTGGCAAGATGAACGCTGTCCCAGCGACGACCAAGCCGCGCCAGCCGGCGCGCAACCTCCCAATGTGAATCGCGACCTCGGTGGAGTTCGGTCCAGGGATCAAATTAGCGGCGGCGATCATATCCAAGAACTGCTGATGCGTCAGCCAGCGCCGGCGCGCGACGAACTCGCGCTCCATCAAGGCAATGTGCGCCGCCGGCCCGCCGAAGGCCGTCAGGCCGAGCTTCAAAAAAATCAGTGCCAGCTCTTTGAGAGGATTCAGAGCGCGCCCTTGGACCGCAAGGCGTTCTGCATCTGCACGCCGTGGATCAGCGCCATGCCGGCTTCCATGGCCGCCGTCACGTGCAAGGCCTCGGTCATTTGCTCGGGATTGGAGCCGTTTTCAAGGCATGCAGTCGTATAGGCGTCGATGCAATAGGGGCATTGCTTCGCCGTCGCGACGGCCAAGGCGATCAACGCCTTCTCGCGTTTGGTCAACGCCCCGTCCTGACCGACGACCGAGTTGTAATATTGGAAGAACTGTTCCATCAGCTTCGGCGCGAATTGGCCGACTTCGGCGAACTTGGCGAGGTCTTTCGACT
>JAYWBY010000625.1:0-3388 GCA_043781115.1 Pseudomonadota bacterium | reverse complement strand
AGATGTTTCTCTTTCGAGTTACACCCGATTTCGACGGACACGAGGTCGACGTGGACGAGAGGTATACGGGCAAACATTCAGGTCGTCAAACTTTTTTTGCCTTAACTCAATTTTTTTTT
Organism: Pseudomonadota bacterium; assembly: GCA_043781115.1. GTDB lineage: Bacteria > Bdellovibrionota_B > Oligoflexia > Oligoflexales > CAIYRB01 > CAIYRB01. The sequence goes on along the minus strand of JAYWBY010000625.1, from coordinate 3,269 downwards.
ACCTTCGTCATTCCAGCACCTTCCCCAGGCCCCAGCGAATTGCTCCTAGCCCTAGAACGACAAGGGCTTCCGGCTTTGGGTAGCAAACGACTGCCGCCCCCCTTCGGCTAACTAGCTAATATTACTTAATATGAGAACTCGCAAAGCTTGTCGCCTGGGGCGCTCGACGGCGCCGAATCTGATAAAATGAACGGATGTCCCAACCCCTTCGTGACAAACATATTCGGCTTTGGTTGTCGGTGCTTTGCCTGACCTTCAGCGGCCTTTCCGGCTGTGGTTTGAGTAAGCCGAAATACATCGACTACGCCGGAAATGTCGGCGGAACCGACGGCGAAACGCCAACTGCAACCGCTGTATCCTACGGCGTGCAAATGAAAACGCTCATCGATGCTACATGCGCCGGCGCGACGTGCCATGTTGGCGGCACGCAATTTCCCGACCTTTCCACGTACGACGGCGCCAAAGCCAATGGCGCGCGCAGCGTGATTCGCGTCACGACCGGCACGATGCCGACCACCGGGGCACTGAAAAAGTCCGACCAAGATCTCTTCAAAGCCTGGGCCGACCAGGGTTTTCCTCAGTAAATAGAATTCAATTTACGAGCGCCGCCGCCTCTGTCTTCCACGTCGAGAAAATCCGTTGCAAAAAGCCACCAAAGCCAACTTGCTCGACCATTTTTATGATCATCTCGAGGAGCACGACTGGCTGGAAGGCGTCGATCTCTATCAAGCGGGACGCGTTCTAGAACTGACGACTTACGAGGGACTGATCAGCGGCAAAGTCGCCAAATTGTCGGCGGCGTCGACCGAAGTTCGCCTGAAGATTCATCCCGCGGGCCACTGCATCCAATGGATAGAATGCACGTGTCGCAAGAATCGCGCGCTGGGCCAATACTGCGAGCACATCGCCGCTTTCATGATCCACGTCGATCGGGAACGCCCGGAACTCTTCGGCAGCCTGGATTCGGCCATGCCCTTGAAACCACCCGTGGCACCAAGGAAGCCGCGCGCCACCGTCGCGCCAGAAGCCGACCCGAGCGACGCAAAAACCCGGATGGCGGGCGCGACGCAAACGATCATCGACCACTTGAAAGGCAACATCCAAGCCGTGTCGCTGATGGCCCACGGTCCGACTTTGCGCGTGCGCATTGAAATCAAACCAGGCCACGTCACGCATTACGACTTGAACCTCGACGCCGCCGCGAAATTTCTCGCCGCGCATAAGCATCTCGAGACAGCGACGGCGGAGGTGCGGGAGCTTTCGGTCTTCGACGAAGAAGTCGAACTCGGCACGCGCATCTACCAACCGGAGTCGGAAAAAATCATCGCCGAACGCGTCGTGGCCGTCCGGCTCGGGCGCCGCGGCATGCCCGCCGGCCTCGAAAACTTGAAGATTCCGCGCGAAACGGGGCGCTACCGTCGCGTCGTCCAAGGTATTCCCGCCGACGAAACCGGTGACGACAACTACTTGTTCCTGTCGATCAAGGCCGCGGCTAAGTACGTCGGCCAAGAATTCTTCTTCCTGCCGGGGCGGGGCTACTACCCGCTCAACCGCAAGGCGACGAGTTCGGCGTTCGGCGAGCTGCCGCTAACCAAAACGTACAAAGAAGACGACGCCGCCGAGTTCGTCAAAGGCGGGTTCTATGAGTTCATCGGCGTGGCGCCGATTTACCTCGAAGAGAGCTTGAAGAATCCGGTCATTTTGGATGCGCCGGAGCTCAGCGAAATCATGATCCTCGGCGAGATGGACGGGTGGTTCCGCTTGGACCCGCGCTACGGCAAGGGTAAAGCCAGCATCTCGATGGTCGAGTTGATGAAGGCTTTTCGCAAGAAGCGGCGGCAATACGTCCGCTCGGGCGACGTGTGGATGAAGATCCCGGAATTCGTCACCGAACACGAATGGGAGCTCGACGAAGACGGCGAGTCGCTGAAAGTCGATGCCTTGGGCCTGATGCGGCTGAAGGCCGCAGTAGGCGATTTCGACCAATTCGTCGGCAGCCGAAAGGTTTTGGATCAGATCAGGAACCGCCTCGAGTTCGTGCCGGAGTCGACGGAGCCGGTGCTGCACAATTCGAAGATCAGTCTCCGCGAGTACCAAGACACCGGCCTCCGTTGGTTCTGGTGGCTCTACAAGAACGGCCTCCACGGCCTATTGGCCGACGAAATGGGTCTCGGCAAAACCCACCAAGCCATGGCGCTAATGGCGGCCATCCAGCTCGAAAAACCCGACGCCCGCTTCCTGGTCATCGCGCCGACGACAGTGCTCGACCATTGGCTCGACAAGGTCGAGGAGTTTGCGCCGGCGCTCAGGCCCATGAAGTATCACGGCCCGAAACGCGCCGGAATGCTACGCGAGCTCGAGCCGGAAGCCACGAAGGCGGGCGGCGGGCGCGCCGTCTTGATTACGAGCTATGGCGTGATGCTGCGGGATTTGCGGCATTTGTCCCGGCAGTGGGACACGATCATTTTGGACGAGGCGCATTTCGTCAAAAACAACGACACGGCGACTTACCAAGCGGCCTGCAAGCTCAAAAGCCGCGTCCGCCTGTGTCTTACGGGCACCCCGATGGAAAACCACCTGGGGGAATTGAAGAGCATCTTCGATTTCCTGGTGCCGGGCTACCTCGGGTCCGACGTCTATTTCCGCAAGAACTTCATTCTGCCGATGGAAAAAGGCGACGACCCGGAAGTAACCTTGGCGCTGCAAAAGCTGATTCATCCGTTCAAAATGCGCCGCACGAAGAGCCAGGTGTTGAAGGACCTGCCGGCGAAGGTCGAAGACCTCCGCCACTGCGCCCTGTCGGAAGAACAAGTCAAGATGTACCGCGACGTCGTCGCGCTAAAGGCGTCTCCGCTCGTCGCGGCCCTCCAAGACGAATCCACGCCGGTTCCGTACCTACACGTCTTCGCTACGCTAACGCTCCTCAAACAAATCTGCGATCATCCGGCGTTGATCAGCGGCGGCGACTACAGAAAGCACGAAAGTGGCAAATTCGAGCTCTTAAAAGAACTTTTGGACGAAGCCATAGGCTCCGGCCACAAGGTCGTCATCTTCAGCCAGTACGTCGGAATGATCAACATCATCACCAAATATCTGACGGAAGCGAAGATCGGCCACGTCGTCCTAACGGGCCAGACCCGAAACCGCGGCGAGGTCATCAAGAATTTCCAGACCAACCCCGAGCTCAAAGTCTTCTGCGGCTCGCTCTTGGCGGGCGGCATCGGCATCGATTTGACCGCGGCGTCGGTCGTCGTCCATTACGACCGCTG
>JAYWBY010000624.1:0-3390 GCA_043781115.1 Pseudomonadota bacterium | reverse complement strand
TCGTCCCATCGGTCCTTCCCTTGCCATCGCGAACAAAGTTGTCGTGAATTTGCTCGTGAATCAGTTCCGAGGATCGTTCGATTTCAGACCTGTCATCCAAAGCCTGTGATGCAGCTGCGCGAATCGCCACTCTCCAGGTGTTCCAGTTTTTGTCCGCAGCGTCGTGTCCGAGCATCTCTGACTTAAAAAATTCGTCGTTTTTGGAGATCAGCTCCTTGAGCCACTTTTGAGATTTCTCCTTGGAGGATCGGCTCATTTGCCCTTGCATCAGGTCAATCGACTGGATCAAGGGGATCAGTCTCGATTCGTCTACCGGTTGACCCGAAGGTCTATAGGTTGAGACCCATTCTTCAATCGACGCCAGAGACTTAGCTTGGCATTCGTCTAACACCGGGGGACTTGCTAGCCGGGCACAGATCGAAAAATGCAAAAGCTTGCGCAGATCAGCGGATACTCGTTCACCGATTTTGTATTCCTTTTGATTCAGAAAGGAATGGTCCGAAACTTCGATGGATTTTACTGCTGATATGGTCTCGTTCAGCTGTGTCTTGGCACGCTTTATGACATTTTGTGCGAGCGCTGCTAGGTTGTCGTCCTCGGTGGATCTCTTGATTCTTTGCTTTAGGGCATTAACATCTTCATTTTTTTGTGCGCAAGTTGGCGAGCTAGATGGAATTTGACCCCAGTTTAAGCGACCAAGACTCTCACTGGGAAGCTCAGCGGCTTGGGTCGAATTGCTTGCTATTGCGATAAGGAAGCCTAGAAGGGCATCTTTCATTTTCCTCGTCCTTCAGTTCGAACATCAATTCTCTTGGAGAGTGGGAATCGAACCACGGCATGAGCATGAGTTGATAGAGGATTTTTTCCGCGAAGCGGAAAAAATGGCGGAGAGAGGGGGATTCTCACGAGAGAAATTCGCAGAGTCATGAAATTACGCGCAAGTTACGAGTTCGACAAAACAATGAGCTGACTGTCAGTGACCTTCCGTTGCTCTCGGTTCCTCGGGGTTTCCCGGGATGAGGTTTACAAAAATTGACAAAAACCTGCTCGGTTGACGGCGGCGGTTGTCACCTTTCGCCAGATCCAGGTCCCCAGCCATCAATGAAAGCCTTGATGCTGATATCCTCGTCTACCGCCGGCCAGTGAATGCCATAGCCGTAGGGGTCGATCTCGAAGTCTTTGAGCTGTGTCCGTGTCGCCTTGGATAAGCGCTCTGACCAAGCGATTGGAATGGATACTTCGCGGCCGTCGTCGAGGACTGCCGTTAAGGTGTCCGCGCCGATCCGGAGGCCCGTGATCGCCGGGTAGCCTCTCTCTGGCTTACTTTTTCTTGCTGAAGTGCTCATTCCACGCCTCAACCATCTTGGATCTTTGGGCTCGGATAATATCAAGAATCTCACGTTGCTGTTTGGGCGAATACCCTCGTACGTCGGCTTGTCAGGTCGCTTCGCGGGTCATCATCACACAAAATCACGCCGCGTCACGCGGCGTGGCTTCGCGGTGGCTTCGGTTTGGCTTCCGCAACCTCCTAGTTATCTAGACAGCGACCAGACAAACCGGTGCCCTCTTGCCGCCGGAGCTGCGCGCGAAAAGCGCACGAGCCGGTGAACGAAACGGGTCTGCCTGTGGATTTGCGGGATCTGGGCGAAAAAGTGGCGGAGAGAGAGGGATTCGAACCCTCGGTGCAGTTTCCCACACGCGGCCTTAGCAAGGCCGTGCCTTAAGCCACTCGGCCATCTCTCCAGATGATCGCGTCGCGCCGTTAAGTTCGACGCGAACAAACTTTATACCGTCCTGGCATGAGACTAGTAAGCACTTTTAATTACTAATAGTTATAGCTAGTTACGCTTAGTGATGCTATCGTCGCAGGATGTCCTCTGACTCCGCTTCGCCGCCAAAAGAGTCCGCCCATGAAGTTTTCAAGCACGGCGACTTCGTGCGCTTCCAGACGGCGCGCTTCTTTTCCGTCATCGCGATGCAGATGCAAGCGGTCGCCGTCGGATGGCAAGTCTATGCGATGTCGAGTCGCCCTCTGGACCTCGGTTACGTCGGTCTCGCAATCTTTGTGCCATTCGTCGTCGTGGCGTTGTTCGCCGGCGACGTCGCGGACCGCTACGATCGGCGGAAGATCCTGGTCTACTGCTACGTCGCGTTGACGCTCTGCTCCGGGCTTCTGCTCTTCCACAGCTTTCAGCCGACGAATTCCGTTGCGCCGATTTATGCAATCCTCGCGATGCTAGGCGCGGCACGCGCCTTTACGCAGCCGGCAGCGGCTTCGCTCTTGCCGCATCTCATTCCCTTGCAGCTCTTCGGGCGGGCCGTCGCTTGGTCTTCGTCCGTATTCACCTTCGCCACGATCGCCGGGCCAGCGTTGGGCGGAGTTCTATATGGCCTGGGAGGCGCTGGGCTAGTCTACGGCTCTTGCATCGCGTTGATGGCCATCTCGCTTCTTCTGACGCTTAGTCTCAAGGTCCATTCGAAAGTGCATGCGGTCAGCGGCCTGCGGACGCTCGCCCGACTGACCGCCGGCATTTCGTTCGTCCGGAAGAAGAAAATCGTCTTGGGCGCCATCTCGCTCGACCTCTTCGCGGTACTATTCGGCGGCGCCGTCGCCTTGCTGCCCGTCTTCGCGAAGGACATTTTGCACGTCGGCCCATTTGGCTTCGGCCTAATGCGTAGTGCTCCGGCCGTAGGTGCCGCGATCATGGCCGTGTGGTTGGCTTATTTTCCGCTCCAGCGTCACGTCGGAATGAAGATGTTCATCGCCGTCGGCATCTTTGGTCTCGCCACCTGCGCCTTCGGCCTATCCACTAACTTTGTCCTTTCACTCGTCAGCCTGGTCATCATTGGTGCCACCGACATGATCAGCGTCGTCGTCCGTCAAACCCTTATTCAGCTCGGCACACCCGACGAGATGCGCGGGCGAGTCAGCGCCGTGAACTACGTTTTCATCGGCGCCTCGAACGAGCTGGGCGAATTTGAATCGGGTTTCACAGCGGACCTGATGGGGACGGTGCCTGCGGTCGTGGTCGGTGGCATCTGCACGTGCCTGGTCGTCGCTATCTGGGGGGTCTTCTTCCCCGATCTCCGCAAAGCCGATCGCTTCTCGGAAGAGACCGTCGACAGCGCCGTCTAAGTTAGCGTCGTTTCCCGATCAAAAGCGTGTGAGCCCCGCCGGAAGTCGTGTGGGCGCGAACCCTTTCGGTTTCGACGTTGAAACCGCTGCGTCCCATTTCTTTGGCGAAGATCGGGTCGGAGTCCGCCGACCAATAAACCACGTAACCGTTCTTGTGGAGGGATGCGTGAACGAGCGCCAGACCTTCCCTCTGATAAAGGCGGCGATTGCCCGGCGTGTTCATTTCCGTCGTGTTGTTGTCGGCGTCCAGCATG
>JAYWBY010000623.1:0-9389 GCA_043781115.1 Pseudomonadota bacterium | reverse complement strand
ATTCTTCGTTCTTGCTGGCGAAGTCCGTCTCGCAGTTCATCTCGAGCAGGACGCCGGCGTTCATCTCTTTGTTGATGAACACTTCGACGGTGCCTTCGGCGGCGATCCGGCCTTCCTTCTTGGCGGCGCGCGACATGCCGCGCTCGCGCAACCAAACGACGGCTTTCTCCATGTCGCCGCTATTTTCTTCCAGCGCCTTCTTGCATTCCATCATGCCGACGCCGGTTTTCTCGCGCAGATCCTTAACCATCCCTGCGGTGATCGTCATAGTATTCTCCCTAATGAGTGATTCCCCGGCTCTTTGGTGCCCCGATTCCCCGGTTGAACGGGGAGGCGGGGAAGGTCGGAGGCGGGGAAATTTTTAGTTAACGGAGTCGTCGAACTTCTTGACCTTCTCGACGGCGACCGTGTTGCCCGAGTCGTCGTGGAAGCGGCCGGCTTCGATGGAGCCGAATTTCTCGTCGGGTTCCTGTTTGTCTTTCGAGCGCATTTTGCCGGCGATGCAGGCCTCAGCGATGGTGCGGACGAAGAGTTGGATCGACTTCAGGCTGTCGTCGTTGCCGGGGATCAAGTAATCGATGCCGGCAGGATCAGCGTTGGTGTCGGCGATGGCCACGACCGGAATGCCTAAGCGGTTGGCTTCGGTCAAGGCGATCGACTCTTTATGGGCGTCGACGATGAACATGGCGCGCGGCAGGCCCGGCATGTCTTTGATGCCGCCCAAGTTGCGGATCAGCTTGTCGTGCTCGCGGCGGAGGCCTAAGACCTCTTTCTTCACGAGTTTTTCGAACGTGCCGTCGGCTTCCATCTTCTCGATGCGTTTCAGACGGTGGATCGATTGACGCAAGGTCTGGAGGTTGGTCAGCGTGCCGCCGAGCCATCGGTGGTTGACGAAGTATTGGCCCGAGCGCGTCGCTTCTTCCGCGACGAGGTCGCGCGCCATGCGTTTGGTGCCGACGAAGAGGACGTGGCCGCCGCGGGCGGTCGTCTTCTCGAGGAACTCGGTCGCGGCTTTGAAGAGACGCACCGTCTTCTGCAAGTCGATGATATGGATGCCGTTGCGCTCGCCGAAGATGTACGGTTTCATCTTCGGGTTCCAGCGGCGGGCCTGGTGGCCGTAGTGCGCGCCGGCTTCGAGCATGTCTTTCATGTTAATCGTAACGCTCATCTCTAAATCTCCTCGAAAGTTGGTCCTCGGTACGCCCAAATGCCGCGCTTGGCGACACACCTTCGATTTCGGGCAACCCGCGAATTTGAATCAGGATCAATGCCTGATCAGAGGCCGGTAACCTACCAGCCTGGGCGGCAAGGAGCAAGCGGGGAAATGCCCAGTCTTTCTAGGCGCTTCTTAGTGCGAGGGCGCCGCCCTTTGTCATGCCCGTCACGAGGGTTTTCATTGAACTCGAAGAGCGCGAAGCCCTGCAAGCCGCTGTTTGACAGCCGCAAGGGCAACGTGTTTCGATTGCATAAACACCTCATCCCATTCTTCTTTCCGGGAGAAATCATGCGGTACATTCTCTGGCTGTCGTTGCTCTTTGGAGCGACGGGGGCTGAAGCCAAAGAGTTTCGCGCGACGACGAGCGACGACGGGACGATCCAGCTGTCCGTGCATATCGACCCCGAAGATTTGCGTTGGCGCAGCGTCGAAGGCGCCGGTAGGAAGTTTACCAGCATCCAGGTTGCGGACGGCGCTACGGTCGCGGCCGCGGGATCGCCGGCCGTCGTCGTTTTGAACCGTTGGTTGGCGGTCGACCCGTCGCAGACCTACTCAATTGACGTCGTGGAAACGACGCCTCCCGAAATTCTGGAAAAATTCGATCTCGCTCCCGTGCAGCCGCCAAGCACCGACGCCGAAGCGGCACTACCCTTTCGCTTCGACACAGCCGCTTACGGCCAGGTAGGCTGGGGTCCGGCGCCGATGGTCGCGAAAGGCGCACTCGCCAGGTTGTCGTCCTTCACCGTGCAAACCATTCAAATTTCTCCGATGCAGTATGACGCTGCCAATCGTCAACTTCGCCTCCATCACGACATCACCGTCACGTTGACGCCGACGAGGCCTATCAAGGCCCGATTTTTCGAGTCCGCCGCCTCGATTACACCTTTCGCCTTGAGACAAGCTCGAGCGCTGGTCGACAATGCCGACGATCTCCTCGCTAGCGTCGATGCGGCAGCCCTTCGCTCCACGGGAAAACTGCTCGTCGTTACGACCGCCGACATGAGCACCGCCGCCGAGCGCCTCGCGGCGATGCATGACATGCCTACGAAAACGCTGGTCGTCGCCGCAGGAATCGCCCAGGGTGATCTCCGCGCCGCGATCAAAGCCGAGTATGACCTGGGCGATTTGACCCACATCGTCCTGCTGGGCGATCACGTCAAGTTGCCTCTTTTCCTCCAACCGGCAGGCGACAGCATGCCGTCCAACGCCGCAGGCGACCTTCCTTACACCTTTCTTGTGGGCGGCGATAGCGTCGCCGACGCGGCGATCAGCCGCATTCCCGTCAGCATGCCGGCTGAGGCCCAGCTGTTTATCGACAAGGCGGCTGCCTTTGTCGCCGGGCGCCGCGACGAACAAGCGCGCGAAGCGATCATGATTGCGCACAAGGACGAGGGCTACTCAGAAAATCTTGACCAAGTGATCGCCGCGCCGAATCCGCAAGGCCTTCTGTTTACAAAGGTGTACGGAAATTCAGGCGCCACCAACGCTTCTTTGCTCGCAACCTTGTCTTCGAGCTCCTATCAAGTCGTTACCTACCGGGGCCACGGAGAGACGGGCCGCTGGTGGACCTGGGACTTCAGGGGACATTCGTTTGGACGCACTGAGCTGGCGAATTTGGCCGCCCACAATGGCCCAATGGCCTTTTTTTTGAGCATTGCGTGCGAAACAGCCGACATTACAAAGGCGGGTTCACTGGCCGAGACTCTGCTGCTCGGCTACGGTCGGGACGCGCCCCAAGCCGGAGCGGTGGCTGTTTTGGGCTCGACGAAGGACAGCTTTACGAGCATCAACAACGATTTCGCCTTGGCAGTCTTTGCCGCTCTGCAAGCGGACCCTCATGCCGGTCTCGCCGACTTGATGGCGACCGGCTCAAATCAAGTCGTGCGAAAAAACGCTGGCTCGAGGGAAGCTCGATTCAATGTCTCCCAATACCTGGCCCTTGGCGACCCCTTGGTCAGCCCATGGTAAATTTCTGGCAAATCAACGGCGTCCAGATGACCGCGCTCGGGACTTCGTTGTTCATGTAGACCGCGTTGTCTCTGGAAATGACGAACGCGCATGAAGACGCGATAGATGGACATGAAGGGTCTAAGGCGACGTTCCAGTACCCGTCGACGTTCCCGTCGCAGTCTCCGTCTTACCGAAGACCCATCCAGGATTATTCGCGCAAACGTCCTTTAGCTTCCCCGTGCAGGTCAGCTGCGAGAGGCGCTGGTTGAAGTCGCAGGCGTTGTGCTGGATGAAGTTCTTCAGCGTCGCGTCCCAAGGGAAGACGAAGTTGTCGTGGCACGAATGATAGGACGCCTGCTGCTTGCCCGTCGACTTTTGATAGCCCTTGGCGTTGCATACGGCGTCGGCTGAAGGTTGATCGGCGCGGACGCCGCCGGCGTTGATGAATTCCGCTGAGATGTGCGTGTATTTCCCCAGGCCGTTGACGAACGCCCGGATCTCGTTTTCGTTATTGAAGGCGAACGTCGCGCCGGCGTCTTGAATTTTACCGCCCGTGGCGCAACCGTCGGTGGTCTCGGGCTCGGCGAGTTTGGTTTTCTCGCCGTCGTCCTTCACCGGGTCGTCGGTCGTCTTCTCGGTTTCGGTTCGGTTCGGCGGCTCGGTGGTGGCGTCGTCGTCGTCTCCCGGAGAGTCGCTTTTCGAATCCTTCTTCTTCGTCGCCGAAGCGGGTTTGGCGCTACTTCCAGCGAAATTGCTTCCCGAGCAGGACAGGACGAGGCCCGAGCTGAGGAGAAATGCATAAATGTAGAGAGAAAAACCCATATCTCCTTATCGGCAACTGCCCAAATAACTTCAGATATCCTAGGATTCTCTTTAATATTGATGAGTTGCGATACGAGCGGTCAGAGGAAATTTCAGGCCCTGCGCCTCTTGCCGATGGGACTCGGCGACGTGAACTTTCTGAAAAGCAGCGCCTTCACGAGGGTGCGACGGGACAAGGGCCGGCCTCCCGAAGTGACGGGGCTCGTCCTCGACCGGCTGACGGAAGGGTTCGTATTCGACTTGCGGCGTGGCTCCGTCGACGACATGGTCAGGCCCAAAGGTTCGGTGTGGTTGGGTAGCAGGAAGACGCTGCTCGCGACGCCAACCCTGGTCGTCGAAGATGCTGGCAATCTCGACACGCGGGCGGCGAAGCACCACGCCTTCTTCCGCACCTTGTTCGACGGTCCGTCCTGGCTCGGCGAACTGCGCTTCGGCCCGAACGCCAGCGTCATTCGAGTCGACGCCTCGTCGTCCGTCATGAAGGGCGAGTCACCTTACCCGTCGCTATACGACGAGAAGGGGCAGACGCACGCGGCCGCGTTCGAAGGACTCTTGCTCGACGTCGTCAGGCCGACGCCGTAGCTCTCAATTCTTAAGCTTCAGGCCTTTGAGCGCGGCGAAGGGCGAAGCCTCTTCCGTTTTACTTTGGCCGTAGACGCGGTCGTCCGAAAGATCCTGCAGGCAAATGCGGCAGGCGGAGCCGTCCGCCGTGGTCGCCAAGATGCGGGTTGGCAGCTCGGTATGAACGAGGTCGTTCAACACCGCCTCGAGGTCGACCGCTTCGTCCTCGATGAAATAAAGTTCGAGGTCGGCTTCCGTGAGCACGACGTCGCGCCGCGGATCGCTGGTGTTGGCGCGTGCCGGTTGGAAGCGCGTTTCGACTTTGACGTCCAGCGGCCAAGAGATGGAGTCCTCGCAGCGGCTGCACGCAACGATCGGCGCGAACGAAAATCTGCCGGTGACCAAGACGCTGCCGCCCGCTTCCAGGCGAACTTGGAGCTCGCCCGTCAGCTTCGGCGGCTTCGCCTTGCCGAGCGGGAAATCGCCGTAGATGCGGCCTAGCCAAGCCTCGTCGCCGGTGATTCGGAGGTTTTTCGGTGACGCCAGTTCGCTCAAGGAGATGTGCATAAAAACCGCGACTTTTCCTAAGTATTTCATGGACGGTACGGGCTTTCCCCCGCTCGCGCCTAGGTAATCCTTTGCTCCGGAACATGCAAGACTTTAGCCCCGAAAGTTGCAGAATTGCCAAGCACTCTGCAGCAAAACCCCTGAAATTCTCATAGTTTCCAGCCGATAGGGAGGTTGCCGGAAAAGGCATTTGTGGAGCAGCGGTGAGCGATCGTTGGTTTATTTTCAAAGAAGGCAAAGCCTTGGGCCCATTCACGCCCGAGGAGATTCGCGCGTCGCTGCGCGAAGGCACCTTCGATCCCTTCGATCTCGTCACGCGCGAAGGCTCCAGCGTCCGACGAGAGTTGGTCGAAGTCGACGAATTATTCTTTTCGAGCAAGATCGTCTATGCGGACGAAGGGCCATCGGCGAACGACCCGCAGCAAAACGCCACCGTAGACTCGTCGTCGAAAGCCTCGCCGTCGCTTTCCTCGTTGCCGGCGCTGCGCGACACCATGCAGGCGTCACCGCAGTCGACCGATCTGCTGGCTGGCCAGGGATTGCTGGCGTTGGCCCAAAACGATCGCCACACCGTCGCGTCGCAAGCGCCGAGCCGCATCGTCTCCGGCCAAGCGCACAAACGCCGCCGGGACCCGAAGCATTTCCACCTTTTGGACAGCCGCGGCCGCATGCTCGGCCCGATCGGCGCCGGCGAAATCCAGTCGCTCTTTTACAAAGGCGTGCTCGACAAGAGTGTGCGCGTCATGCGCGACGGCTCGAAAGCACAGGTGCCGGTTTCGCGTTTCGTCGCTATTTATTCGGAGACCAACAAGGTGCGGCGCGCCATGCAGCAGGGGGCGCATCCTGCCATGAAGGGCGGCCTCAGGTCGTCGGCGATGCGCATGGGCGGCCACCGCGCCGCAGGTTTCGGTCAGGGCTCGGGCCCCTTCTCCGGGATTGCAATCGTCGCCATCATCGCGGCGATCCTCTTAAGCAGCGTCGCGGCATACGTCTTTTATAAACATGGCGCCGTCCGTTGGTTGGCGCGCGACGGCGGCGAAGTTCAACAACAGGAAACGCCAAAGGCCGTGCCGCGCGCGCGCCTCGCTCCGGGGGAGGAAGAAAGGCAGAGGCACGAGCAAGCGATGAGGACGCGGCGCAGCGTGCAGGTACCGGCACGCGTGGCGCCGCCCGTCAACTCGTCGCGAGATAGCCGCTTGGCCGAGCTTCGCCGCCAAAAGGTGAAACTTCTCGAGATGCGTCGCCAGCGCGAACGCGAACTCAGGAACAAGAAAAAGCTCGTCAAGGCGACGGTTGCGCCAGTGCCGAAAGGCAACAAGTCGACCATCGCGGTGACTCCAAAGGCGTTGCCGGCCCCTGCCCCGTCTCCGGCCCCCGCCCCTACCCCGCCGCCCAAGCCCGCCGGGCAAACTGTCGGGTCGCTCACCGATGGCCAGCAGGTGGCGAAGCTCGGTCCGATGACTTTCAGCAAAGCGGCCCTCGACAGCTGCGAAGGCTCGTGCAACATCGCTTTCACTGGGGCCGGAGGGACGGTCAAAGTGGCCTTCTTCAAACAGGTCTGGGCCTCGGCCTTGACGAGCAAGAGCGGCGGGATCTATCTTAGCGGCCTCGTTAAGAAAAATGGCGGCGAGGTGAAGATCATCCTGTCGAATGTCCAGTAGTTCTGGCGCCGTTTTGAGCAGGGTTGCAATTCTTCTGCACAAAAGCTATGAGTCAGGTTCGTTTTTTTCGGGGGGTACCCCCGGATTCAGCCTTTGATTGTCTTTCGGAGTTCGGGCGATGGCAGTTCCTAAGTTTCGTATCTCGTCTTCCAAACGTGACATGCGCCGGTCGCACCACGCGCTCAAAGCGAAGAGCCTGGCCTATTGCGGCTCGTGCGGCGAAGCCAAGCTTTCGCACACCGTTTGCAAAAACTGCGGCAACTACAACGGCAAAGTCGTCGTCCAGCCCAAGGCTTCGACCGACTTCACCGGAGAAGATTTCAACGTCGAGGGTTAAGGCTTAATGGCTAAGATCCTCGCGATGTTTCCCGGCCAAGGTTCACAATTCGTGGGCATGGGCCGGGATTTGCTTAATGAGTTCCCGGCGGTCAAACGCGTCTTCGAAGAAGCGGAAGACGCCTCGAAGTTGTCGATCCGGAAGCTCTGCCTCGACGGCCCGGAATCCGACCTCAAGCTGACGGCCAATACGCAGCCTTGCATCCTGACGGTCAGCGTTGCGACTTGGCAGGTGCTTAGGCAAGAGACCGGGTTCGAACCGGAAGCGTTCGCTGGCCACAGCCTCGGCGAATACTCGGCGATTGTCGCCGCCGGCAAGCTCGACCTCGGCCGCGCCGCGCTACTCGTCCGTCGCCGAGGCGAAGCGATGCAAGCGGCCGTTCCCCCCGGCGTCGGCGCCATGGCCGCGGTCATGAACGTCACCGCCGACGATCTAAAAGCGCGCTGCTTAAAGGCCACTGGCCCCGACGGAGTCGTCGAAGTGGTCAATTTCAACTCGCCGCAGCAGCTCGTCGTCGCCGGACACAAGACTGCGGTCGACACCCTTTGCCATCAACTCGAGGCCGATGGCCAGCGATTCGTGTCGCTGCCGGTCAGCGCCCCTTTCCACTCGTCATTGATGAAACCGGCTCGCGAAGCGATGACGCCGCTCTTGAACGACACCAAGTTCGCCAAGAACGGCACCAAGGTCATAGCCAACCTGACAGGCAAATTCGCGCCCGACTACGGGCCGTCGCTCTTGATCGAGCAGATCAACAGCGCAGTCCTTTGGACGCAGACGCTCGAAACTTCGCACCACGCCGGCTGCGATACCTACATCGAGATCGGCCCCGGCAAGGTGCTCTTCGGCCTGGCGCGCAAGGGCCTGCCCAAAGGTCCGAAGCTGCTTCACTCGGAAGACATGAAGCAGACCATCAAGGACATCCAGGCCCTAGTTTAAGAGCATCGACGAACTGATCTCGGCGGTGATGCGGCTCCACACGTCTGGGTACGTGTCGATGCCGGTGTGCGGCGCCGGCTCCTGGTGGTTTTCGTCAGCCTGGTCGATCGGCGACGAATGGAGGAAGCCGGTCTCGGTTTGGAAGAAGTTCAGCCAATGGTTCGTGCGCTGGGCGAGCGTCGCGCGGTCGGCGATGCCGATGTCGGCCGGAGCTTGCGTGCAGCCGCTCGGATGGAGAATCGTGCAGTTCGGCCGGCTGATGGCGTCGATGGTGAATAGGCCGTCGATTTTGACGTCCGTCGGCAGCGCCAGACCGGTCTTCATCGCTAGCCAGCCGCCGTAAGAGTGGCCGGCCACGTAGACGCGGGTCGGCTGGCGCTCGGTGATGAGTCCGTCGAGTTTGCCGGCGTATTGGGCCAAGTCGGTGTTGAACATCGTGTCCGGCGCGTCGGACGTGACATAGTGCACGGTCGAGTCGCTGTTGTGGCAGGAGATGAAGAAGGAAACGTCGTTGCTGCCGCCGCTGCCCAAGGAGTCAGCGAGTTCTTTGAAGGGCAAGTACATGTCCATGCCGAGGGGCGAATTGCGGTCGTTGGTGTCGGGCTTGCAGCTTTGATTGCCGCCCAAGACCACGAGTAGCACCCGCGGCGTCGTGGAAGCACTCGTCGACGATAGGCTCTGGCCCCGACCACATGCGGCTAAAGCCAAGCTCGAGGCGACGAGAATCATTCTGCCGAGCGAACGGCGCGCGATGGGGCCCATGCAATGCTCCTGCCTCAATCCGTGAGGTATGACAAGTGTTTGAATCATATTCCCCTGCTGCCCCTAGTTTAGGCAAGTAGAAAAATATCCTTGATTTGTAGCTAGATAGGCTCATAGTGCGGCAATGAAGAAGCCGTTTTGGCAGCAAAAGACCATGGCCGAGATGACGCGCAAAGAGTGGGAGTCACTCTGCGATGGCTGCGGGCGGTGCTGCTTGAACAAATACGAAGAAGAAGAGACCCAGAAAATCTTCTACACCGACGTCGCGTGCAAGCTCCTCGACACCGACTCGTGCCGCTGCTCTGACTACGCCAACCGGACGAAGAAGGTCACCGACTGCCTGGTGCTCAGCGCCAAGGTCATGCCTGAGATGAATTGCCTGCCGCCGACCTGTGCTTATCGCATGCTGGACGAAGGCAAGGACTTGGCCTGGTGGCACCCTTTGGTGTCGAAGGATCCCGACACGGTGCACACGGCGGGAATTTCGATCCGAGGCCGAGCCGTCTCGGAAGTCGGCATGAAAGAGAGCGCCATAGCCAAGCGCCTCGTGTCTTGGCCGATGAGCACGAAGGTC
>JAYWBY010000622.1:0-9420 GCA_043781115.1 Pseudomonadota bacterium | reverse complement strand
ATCGGATCGCCAACGGCACCGAATTCAACGGTAGCTATCTCTTGGACGGCACCGGCGGCTCGCTCGACTTCCAAGTGAACACCGGCGGGGAAAACCTCCTCGGCGTCGACCGCATCTCCTTCGATGCCTTCAAACTCGACGTCAACACCGACCGGCTCGGGATCGAAGAGCTCGGCGTCGGCGACAAAGTCTCCGCCCAACGCAGCCTCGGGGCAATTGACACCGCCATCGAAGACGTTTCGTCGACGCGCGCCGAACTCGGCGCCATCGAGAACCGCCTGACGTCGACCATCCGCAACCTGAGCATCTCCGTGGAAAACCTGTCGGCCGCGCGTTCCCGCATCAAGGACGTCGACATCGCCGAAGAAACCGCCGAGCTCACCAAGCACAACATCCTGATGCAAGCCGGCACCTCGGTGCTCACCCAGGCCAATAGCATTCCGAAGTTGGCGCTGGCTCTCCTCCAGAACCAATAATTAATTCAGATTAATTCAGGACACCCACCGTAATCGAATTAAAGAATTCGATTACGGTGGGTGTCCTGAATTAAATCCTGAATTAAATTGAGTCGAGGCCCCAGATGAAGCTCTTCGAGAGCATGCTGGCGACGCCTGGTTCGTCTTTTACCCACATGAGCGCCATGCCGTGGCTCGTAACTTCCGAGGCGTGCTTGGCCAGGGTTTCGTGCCACGAAGCGTCGAGGCCGGCGGGCGCCAAGACTAGGATCTCGCCAAAACCGGTCGAATGGCTGGCGCAGGCGGCGGCTTCGAGCAAGGCCTCGGGGGTCTCAACGCCCCATTCGTGAATGACGCCGATCATGTCGATGCCCTTGCCGAGGAGCGCGTAGCCGTCGATCGCGCCGCCGGGCTGACGGCGGAGGAAGGCATCGAGTCCGGGGATCTCGAGCAGGGCCTTGAACTCCTCGGCCGAACGAACGAGCGTCGTCGTCACGGGAAGGCGGCGCTGCAGCAGCATTTTTGCCGTTTCTTCGTCGAGTGACGAAACTTTCGCTCGGCTGAATCCCTTGGGCCGCACGCCTAGGGAGCCAAGACTTTCGGCCTTTAAGCGGTAGCGCCGCTCCTCTCCGAATGACTGAAACCCCTGTTTTTGGTAGAATTCTAGTAGATCGCTCCACAGCACCAACGCCTTCAGATCCTGCTCGTCCGCAATCTTCTTGAGTTCGTCCAACATCTGGCTCATCAGTCCTTGGCCGCGCACGCGGGCGTCGGTAGCGACGTTACCGACCAACCCCACGCGAATCTCTCTCCCTGATCCGGTCATGACCCGCGGCCAAAGATTAGCATGCGCGACCACTTCTTCTCCCGCGCCCATGCAGTAGCTAAACCGCCCGTTGCTCTCGCTCAGGACGATTGGATACTCCCGCTCGATGGCGTAAGGCGCGGGCTCTGGACGGAGCGCCGCCTGCAGCAGCCGGTTCCTCGAAGCGAAGTCGAGCGGCACTCTCGGATTGAAGATACGAAAAGCCATTTACCGCCTCCAGCTCCGAACACCATTCTAACACGCTGAAAGGGTCTCTCGCTCATGGGAATCAGGATGCCTTCAATGAACGGGCTCGACAAAATGGTCGACCAGCTTATTGAAGTCGAAAAGATGCCCATCGAGCAGGCCAAGAAGCGCAAGGAAAAGGTCGTCCAAGAGAAGGGCGAGGTCGAAAAACTGCAGAAAATGCTGGCTGAACTCGACGGCGCCAGCGCCGGCCTGAAGACGCGCTCGGACTTCTACAAACTCAAGGTCGACTCGACGCATCCGGACATCATGGAAGGCGCGATCAAGGGCGTGGCCCAGCTCGGCACCTACGACTTCGAGGTGCGTGGTCTCGCCAAGACTGACAAACAGCTCGCTTACGGTTTCCCCGACAAAGACAAAACGGCCGTCGGCTTCGGCTACATGCAGATCGAGCGCGAGGACAAAGAGCCCGTCGAGCTGACGATCGAACCGGGCGCGACGCTCGACCAAGTCGCGCAGAAGATCAACGACGCCGAGGCCGGCGTCCGCGCCATGATAATCAACACCAAGTTTAGTCCGGATTCTTTCCGGCTCCTCGTCATCAGCGAGAAGTCGGGCGAAGAAGCCAAGATCAACATCGACGAAGACACGACCTTCCTCGAATTCAAGAACCAGGTCGCCGGTCGGAACCTCGACGTCCTGTTCGAGGACGTGCCCGTCACCGACGAAGGCAACCAGCTGAACGAGCTGGTCGAGGGCGTGTCCTTCCACGTCAAACGCGCCGAGCCCGGAACCAAAGTTCAGATCTCAGTGACGTACGACATGGACAAAACGCTAGAAGGAATCAAATCCTTCGTCGAAAAATACAATCAAATCGTTGGTTTCGCCGGTGAACAGTCGAAGAGTCCAAAGGACGGCCACCCCGGCCTCCTCTCCGGCGACAGTTCGATCCGTCAGATCATGCGCGGCTTGCAAGGAGCCCTCTTCAACACTGGAGAAACGCCGGGTAAGTTCCACACTCTTTCCGAGATCGGGATCCAAACCAATCCCAAGACCGGTGAGCTGCAGATGGACGAGGCTAAAGTTAAAGGCGCTCTGACCGATGATTATGAGGCAGTTGCCCAGTTGTTTATCCGGACGAAGTTCGGGGACGGTCTAGGTGAGCGAATCTCGGAACGCTTGAAGTCGTACCGGGATCCAGCCCAAGGGGTGGTTAAAAGCCGACTCAGAGGATTGGACGGCATCATCGACAGCCAGGACAAGGACATCGCTCGGAAGGAATCTCAACTGGGAGATAAAGAGGAAGCCATCAAGCGTCGATTCGCGAATCTTGAAGGACAACTCTCGAACCTCAACGCGCAGGGCAGTTTTCTGTCCCAGCGGTTTGGGGGCGGTGAACAGGGGGGTGGCGGCCAATGAGGCGACCCCAGTCGAGAGGCCAAAACGATGAGCAATCCCTATAGCCAGTATCAGAAGACGCAGGTAACGACTGCGAGCCGCGAAAAAGTGCTGCTCATGCTGTACGAAGGCGCGATCCGCTTTACCAAGCACGCGCACGCGGCACTGAAACAAGGCAAGATCGCCGAGAAGGGCAAGTACATCAGCAAAGCGACGGCGATCCTGTCGGAGCTGATGGCGACGCTCGACTTCAAAGCCGGCGGCCAACTCGCCGTCGACCTCGAAAACCTCTACGTCTTCATGATCGACAAGTTGATCGAAGGCAACATCAAGAACGACCCTGAGTGTCTCGCGACGGTCGAGCAACTCTTGATGACGCTCTATGAAGCTTGGAAAGACGTCGTCGAAAATCCGCGCGCCGACGGCGTGCCGTCGCCGAAACTGCAGCCCGAGGACTATCAACGCTTCGTTGCCGAGCAACAAGCCAAGCAAAGTCCCGAAGAGCAGAATCAACAACAGCAGAAGCCTGAGCCTGCGGGAAAACCGTTTAAAATGACCGCGTGAATCACACGGGGAACGGCGCGGAAATCAGCGCCTGGCGCCGGCAAAAGCTACCCACCGGGAAATGCTTTAGCCGCCAATCGTGATATTTCCGCAACAATCCTCCGGCCCAAAGCCCTCATGCTAGTCTTATTTAAAGACTTAAGAACTGCATGGGAGACCCCCGCATGGCCATTAGTCAGTCGCTATATACCGGCGTAACTGGTTTGTCCGTCAACTCCGACGGTATGTCGGTCATCGCCAACAATATCGCCAACGCCAACGCCAAGGGCTTCAAGAGGGACCGGGCGGAGTTCGAGGACATGCTGTCCATCGACCTGTCCACCGGCGGGGGCGCCGCCCAAATCGGCCGCGGCTCGCGCCTCCGCGACATCCGCACCATGCACACCCAGGGCGGTCTCGCCGTCACCGACAACTTGACGGACTTGGCCATCCAAGGCCAGGGCTTCTTCGTCATCTCGAACCCGCACACCGAAGTGCAAGAATCGGCCGGTAAGTTCTACACCCGCGTCGGTTCCTTCATCTTCGATAAGGATGGCTATTTGTCGGACACCGCCGGCGGCCACGTCCAAGGCTACATGACCAACGAGCTGGGCGTCTTGAGCTCCCGCCTCCAAGACGTCCGCATCGAGACCAACTCGATCGCGCCGCAGCAAACGTCGCACTTGATGATGGACGTCAACTTGGACGCCCGCGAAAAAGTGATGACCGAGCCCTTCGACATCACCAAGGCCGAGTTGACCTCCAACTTCAACAACACCATCACGGTTTACGACAGCCAGGGTGGCTCGCACCAGATGACGGCCTACTTCCGCCGCCTGGAAGACTCGGAAGGGATCAGCTGGGAGTACCACACGGCCTTGGACAGCACCGAAGTCGCCGATCCGGACGGCAATAAGTTGAAAGAGATCGGCCGCGGCACCGTCAAGTTTGATGCCAAAGGCAACTTACTGGAAGAGAACAACGAGTTTTCCGAAGTGAACTTCGCCGGCGGCGCTACCCCTGGCCAAATCATTGACTACGACTTCGGCAAGAACATGGGCGTCGAGGGTGGCAACGGCGTCGGCGCCTCGACCTCGATCGCGGCCAAGAGCGTCACCAACTTCCACAGCCAAAACGGTTACGAATCGGGCAACATCAAGTCGCTCCGCATCGAGCTCGACGGCACCGTCCACGGCGTCTACACCAACGGCGTCATCCGCGTCTTAGGCGCCGTCGGCTTGGCGACGTTCGAGAACCAAGATGCCTTGATGAAAGCCGGCCGCAATCAGTTCTACTCGTCGATCGAGTCGGGTCCGCCGAAGATCGGCATGCCGCAAAGCGGTACCCGCGGTTCCATCTACGCCAGCTCCATGGAAGAATCCAACGTCGACTTGGCCCAAGAATTCGTCAACATGATCATGACGCAACGCGGCTTCCAGGCCAACTCCCGCTCGATCACGACGACCGACTCCATGTACGAAGAAGTGATCAACTTGAAACGCTGATAGTCGGACCTAGTTAGCTAGTTAAGTCCCTTCCCCGGGATTTCTGGAATGGGCGCTTCGCTTGGGCGGGGCGCTTTTTCCGTTCGGGGCTATTTCTCGAGGATGAAGTTCTTCGCCTTCGGCGGATTCTTCTCGCCGCTTTGGTCAAACTTCGGGGCTTCCTTTGAGACCATGGCGACGAATGCGCCGGCCAGTGGCAGCTTGAGCTTGCCGAGGGCGCTCGAAGACGGGAGGTAGCAGGCCCGCTCCTTGATCCCGTCGACGATGAAGCCGGCGGCCTTGAGCAGCCGCGTCAAATCGGACTTGCTGACGAAGCGCGGGGTCGACGGGTCAGGCTCCGGCCTGATGAGCCGCGCGACGCCGGTCATTCCCCACGGGCTGATCTTGTTGAAAGTCGCAATGACGGCGCGCCCGCCGGGCACGAGCACGCGGGAAATCTCCTGGAGCGCTTCCGCGGGATTGTGCACGAACTCCAAGCTGTTGATCGACACCACCGCGTCGAACGACTGGTTGGCGAACGGTAGTTTGTCGATGTCGGCTTGCTCGAACGCCGCGTTGAGCGAGCCTTTGGCGAAGCGGTCGCGGAGTTCGCTCAAGGCTACGAGCGACGGATCAATTGCGGTGACGTCCCAACCGGATTTGGCCAGCGCCTCGGCGACGAGGCCGATGCCGTATCCGGCTTCCAGCACGCGCTTGCGTTTTTTGATCAGCTGGAACCAGTTCTCGAGCGCGTACCAAATTTCAGGGAAGTAGCGCGTCTTCACCGAATGCAGGACGGCGTCGCGGCCGAGGCTGCGGGTCGGGCCAGGAGATTTTGCTTTGGAAGGTGGCATGAACGTTCAGGATAGCAAAAAGGGGGAGCCCAATCAAACCAGCGTAGCGTGAGCTTTTATAATCCTTTCGCGGACTTCAGCCGCGTACTCGTCGAGGTCGCCGGTGGGCGAGGGAGGCGGCACGAGGGGCAAGATCTTAATTTGGACGTGGGCCTTTCCTGGCAGTGCCTTTCCCTTGGGCAAGAGATCGCCGGCGCCGTGAATCGCCACGGGCAGGACTCGTACTTGGGCGTCGCGCGCCAATTTGAAGGCCCCGTTCTTGAAGGCCTTCACCTGGCCGTTCATCGAGCGCGTGCCTTCCGGGAAGAAGAACATCGAGATGCCGTTCCGCAGGCGCTCGCCGCTTTCGACCATCGCTTGCGCGTGGCTCTCGCGCACACCGCGCCGGACCGGCACGTAGCCTGCCCAATACATCGCCTGGCCGACGCCTGGGACCTTAAAAACGCCTTCTTTGCTGAGCCAGCGAAACTGCAGGCCCAAGTGATAAGTCGCGCAGATGTCCGACATGCTCTCGTGATTGGCGACGATGACGACGGTTTCCGTCTGGCTCGGCAGGTTCTCTCGGCCCTCGACGGTGAGCTTCCAGCCCGGCATCATTTTGATGATGGTGCGGCCCCACCTAGACGCGGCGTTGTGCACTCGGCGGCCGTCGCGCGGCAGCTTCAGCACGACCACGCGCAGATGTTCGGCGGCGCACCACACGAAGAAGAAGGCCGTGACGATGACGGCCATCGACCAAAAGTAGATCGCTTTTAGCCAAGGGACCATTGGCGTTAAACGACGCTCCCGCTCAAACGCTGATGGACGTGCGCGGCGATGCGCAGCGCCAGGGCGTGTTTGCCGTCGACGAGTTCCGACTCTTTCGAGTGCTCGAAAAGCCGCGCCTTGTGGCGCGTTTCGTCGACGTCGGCCAAGTCGTTGACGACGAACAGGCTCAGGCCGAAGTCCTTCATGTACCGCGCCGCCAGCTCCGTGGCCTTGGCGTCGGTCAGGCTCGTTTCGAGCTTGAAGCCGACTTTGACTCCGCTCTTCGGATTCAAATCGGCGATGATCTTCTTCGTGCGGGTGAGGTCGAGACTCAGGCCCGGGTTGTCGGCCGTACTGATCTTGCCCGCGGCCTTGGTCTTCGGCGTGAAATCCAAAACCGAGGCAGCGAGCACCGCGGCGACCGCGCCCTTGCTCAAAAACTGCTGCGCCGCCTTCGCCATCTCGTCGTTGGTCAGCGTCGCGACGAGGTTTGTGTACGAACGCGGCTTCACCGGGCTCGGGCCGGCGACGACGTCGGTGTCGTAGCCGAGGCGGTACAGCTCTTCGCTGATTTCACTGCCGAGCTTGCCGCTCGAATAGTTGGAAACGTAGCGCACGTCGTCGATGTAACCGCGCGTCGAGCCCATGGTCACCAGCACGTGTTTGGCGCTGGTCTCGGGGCGGTTGAGCAAGTGCGCGACGAGGTCGGCAAGGTCGGCCGGCTCCGGAAATTTGCGTTTGCCTTCTTCTTGGCGTGGCTTTAAGAGCGTGACGCCGAAGCTAACCAAGAGCTCCAGGTTGTGGCGAACGGCCGGGGCCTCGGCGAGGCTGTCATGCATGTTGGGGAGCAGCAAGACCGGCTTTTTCTGGCCCAAATAGGTCGTGACCAGCGCCGCGGCCGGTGTGTCGGTGATGCCATGCGCTAGCTTGCCGATAAAACTGGCGGACGCAGGCGCGATGATGACAGCTTCGGCTTGGCCGATGTGTGAGGCATCGCCTTGAAATTCCATGCGAACGTCACGGCCGGCGGCCCAGGCCACCGAAGTCGGCGTAATGAAGCGCGCCCCGCCAGTGGTGAGCCACGGGGTGAGGTCGGCGCCGAGGCGGCGAAGTGAGCGCAAGAAGCGCACGCTCTCCACGGCCCCGATGGAGCCGGAAATGACGACGTCGAAGCTCCGCCCGGCGAGGGCGTTCGACACCCGGTCGACCAGGAGATCGTTCGAGGCCATGCTCAGGCCTTCTTGGCCTTCATGGACTTGGTCGCGATCTTGGCCTTTTTGACCTTCGATTTCGCCGTCTGCTTGAGCTCGTTGGCGTTCGGCTTGTCGAGCGGCAGGTTCGGGATCGTCGAGCCGTAGTTCCGCAGGTCGTTCTTGCGTTGCTTGCCCATTTTGGTGAGCTTGTGGTCGCGGCGGTTTACGTGCTTGGCTGTAGGTGAAGTCATGGTCTTAGAATCCTTACTTGGCTGCGTCGAACGGCCGAAACTAGAGGATTATCCCACCCAAATCAAGGCGCATTTTGCCATTGGCTTCGCCTGTGAGGGGTGGCAGACTTGGCTCCGTCCGGGTAAGTCCTTAGAGACATTGGGAGGAAGCCGCATGCGTAGCTTGAAGGTCCTGAATAACTACCTGATTTCGCTGTTAATTTTTGGTGGCGCCTCGACCGCGCTAGCGGCCGGCGACATGCTGACTCCTGACGAGGTGCAAACCACTGGCATTGAAGCGAATCCCGCCAACGACAGCGGCATGTTTCTCGGGGCCGGTCTGTCCGTAGGTCAGGCCACGAGCACGGAACCGGGCTCGTCGTCCGGTCTCGCGACCTTCGTGACGGTGGAGCCAGGCTACCAACGGCGCTCGGGCAGCTTCGGTCGCCTCGAAATGTCGGCGGAGTTCCTGTTCGGCAAATCGAGCTTTCGCCTGGGCGACGGCGACGGCGACGGCAAGGTCGACCTGCCCGTCGGCTTCGGCGTCTTGGCGAAGTTCGGCTACGGCTATAGCCTTGGAGGCAAAGCCTTCGGCATTGCCAAGGTGGGCCTCGGTCCGCTCATGGGCAAGTACGAAGGTCATCCCAAGGGCGCCGGCAAGATTACGTCCGACACGGTTTCGGGTCTAGCCGGTATGATCGGTTGGACGGCCGTCGTGCCGATTTCCGACTCGCTCGATTTCACCGGCGGCATTTCCTACACCCACATGGCGTTCGACGTCAGCAAGGTGAAGGACTCGGGCGGGACGTCTTACGATCTCGACCGCTCGGTGCAGGTCAACGTGGCTGCCGCCGATTTGGGCCTTCGACTGCGCTTCTAGAGGTCGCGATGCAGCAGGGGCCTCCGTTCCAGCGCCTCCTGGTCGCCAACCGGGGTGAGATCGCCGTCCGCATTTTACGCGCGGCGACCGAACTCGGCATCCGCACGGTCGCGATTTATTCGCACGAGGACCGCTTCAGCCTGTACCGCTTCAAGGCGGACGAAGCTTACAAGATCGGCGAGCCGGGGAAACCCATCGCCACGTATCTGGACGCCCGCAACATCGTCGAACGGGCCACCGAGTGGGGCGTCGACGCCATTCATCCGGGCTACGGCTTCCTCTCCGAGAGCGCCGAGTTCGCGCGCCTCTGTGCCGCCCGCGGCATCAAGTTCATCGGCCCGTCGCCCGAGGTCCTAGAAGCCTTCGGCGACAAGGTTACCGCGCGGAGCATCGCCGAGAAGGCGGGCATACCCGTGATTCCCGGATCGAAAGAGCCCTTGCCGACGGTGGAAGCGGCGCGCCAGGAAGCTCTCCGCATCGGCTACCCCGTGACGCTAAAGGCCGTGTCGGGCGGCGGCGGCAAGGGCATCCGCATGATCTTCGACCCTAAGGAGTTCGATTCCGCGTTCGAACGCGCCCGTTCGGAAGCCTTGACGAGCTTCGGCCGCGCCGACCTCTATCTCG
>JAYWBY010000621.1:0-3424 GCA_043781115.1 Pseudomonadota bacterium | reverse complement strand
CCTCGCCGCCACGATAGCGGCTAGCAGAACCTTCAAATGGTATTAAGAGGAGCGACCCCCATGCTCAAGAGAGCTTTGATCTTGTCCGCATCGTTATTGTGTTTGGCGCAAATGGTGAAAGCCGAAACGGCGCAAGTCCACGACTTGGGTAGCTGGACGCTCCGCTTCACCGACAAGCGCTCGATCCGTTTGGCGACGACTGGTTGCTACGGCACGGCGTCATACAACTACTTCTTGCCTAGCGTCGAGTACGTCAAGGCCTACCGCATGACCTTGAAGGACAAAGCGGCGGCTGAGAATTTGAGCGGCTTCGTCTTCACCAATGAAGTGGACGGGGCGCGCAACCCGGTCGTCGTCGACTTGGATTCGGGCGCGACGTCGACCGTCTCGGGCATCGGCGTCGACGCCGGCGTCGTCTTTTGCCTTTGCCGGAGCGACTTGACGCAAGCGCGTTCGCCCGACGGTCAACCGAACTGCTCGGCCTCAAACGTGCCGCCGCTCGGCCACACCTTCTTTGCGGCAAAGGACGGCGCGGACGGCCCGACCAACCCCGAACCACGCGACACCTGGACCGATCCCGTGACCAATTGGGTCTGGACCTTCGCCTCGGTCGCGGCTGATTGGAACGAAGCGAAGACGCTCTGCGACGACGGAGACCTGCCGAGCATCGCGGTCCTGGCACACGCGAGCCACCGGATCTGGGACTCCGGTCTCGGCATCCGGATCCGCAACGCCGACGCCCGCCGCGTTTGGAGCAGCGAAGAGTTCGACTGGATGCAAGCCATGGCGGTCTTCATGCCGCAGGGTGATGCCGGCTCGGTGAATAAGCAGACGCTTTATCCCGTGCTCTGCGTCGACCGCGGCACCGGTCACTGAGGCCAGCGCGCCTTTAGCCAATGGCGTTTGGCGGGAATGAGCGACGGGATTTTCTCGACGTCCCACCCCGCCGCCGTCAGGCCATCGCGCACGACCCGCGCCACGCTGTAAGTCATCAGGACGCAGCCTGGCGCGGCTCCTTTTCCGGCCTTGGCGAACCACTCGGCATTCCACATGCCGGGGTTCTTCTCGGGCGAGAAAGGGTCTTGCCAGACGAAGTGCCAGCCGGGAAGTCGGGGCGCGGGCAGGGCCGCCGTCCTCGCATCACCGACCAATATTGACCAGCGGCAGGCTGCTTGGTTGGCGGGATGGCGGATTACGGCCCGCCAGTTGCCGTCGCGGTCACGGCGAAGAAGTTCGCAGTGCGCACGACGCGTTGGCGACCAGTTCTCTTGCCAGGAGGCTTCCCCCGACGCGAGATTTTCGACGAGCGATTTGTCTATTTCGAGGCTCTGCAGGTGCAGAGGTCCCGGAGCGGGAGCCGCGAGCCAGGCGTCGATGGTGACCAGGGCGTTGTAGCCGAGACCCAGACCAACGTCCAAGATAGCCAACTCGGAGGGTGGCACGGCCGTGAACCGCGCCGCGATGCCGCTCGCCTCGACGTAAAGCTGGCGCGCTTCGGTCTCGGCCCCCGCTTGGGTGTGGTAGCACTCGCCGTGCTCGCCGTGGCTGAGCGTCAACGAGCCATCCGCGGTTTTGACCACGGACCCTGGCTTTGGTTTTGGCGGCCCGTGCGTCATCCGGTCCTCATAGCATGCCCGGCCCTTCTCCTGTTACACTTTCCCCCATGGTAAAAGCCCAATCCCACCATCACCATCACACCGAGAAGCACTTTACTTCCGGCGCGTTGCTGCGGGATTTGGTGCTCGGCATGTCGGACGGCTTGACCGTGCCCTTCGCCTTGGCCGCGGGCCTAGCGAGCGCGGCGCAGTCCAACCAGCTGGTGGTCACGGCCGGCATGGCGGAAATCGCCGCGGGCGCCATCGCCATGGGACTCGGCGGCTACCTCGCGGGCCGCAGCGAAGTCGAACACTACGCCCGCGAAAAGGGCCGCGAAGAGCGCGAGATCGCCGAGATCCCGGAAGAAGAGGAAGAGGAAATTACGGCCATCTTCGCGGGCTATGGCATCAATGCCTCGGAGTCGGAAATCATCGTCAAGGCGTTGAAGCGGCGTCCCGACCTCTGGCGGGATTTCATGATGAAATTTGAATTGGGGCTGGAAGAGCCGAATCCGAAGCAGGCCCTTCGGAGTGCCGTGACGATAGGGGGGGCCTATGTCCTGGGCGGGCTCTTCCCGCTCGTGCCCTACATGCTGGAAACCGACTCGACAAATGCCCTTTGGACATCGGTAGCACTGACCCTTGCCGCTTTGTTTGCCTTTGGTTACGTGAAAGGCTCCATTTCCGGGTCGGCTCCTTGGGCAAGCGCCTTTCGCACCATGGCGATCGGCGGAGCGGCGGCTTTTGCCGCATTTGCCATCGCCAGTTACTTTTGATACTTAAACCGAGTCAGCTTCTTTTTATCGGGGCGTAGCGCAGTTGGTAGCGCGTCTGGTTTGGGACCAGAAGGTCGCAAGTTCGAATCTTGTCGCCCCGACCAATCTCTAAAAGAGTTCAGAGAGAGCAGAGAAGAAAAGGTAAGTAGGTTAAGAGGTTAATAACACTAGAGCAGGCCTCAGTCTCCCAGCCCAACATTTCATCAGATTTCTCGAAATTTCAGTTTGAGGCTGCCAAAAGGCTGCCACGAAGCTGCCAGCAAAACTGGAACTCAAAGTTGATGTCTCCAAGCCCAACTGGTTGCAAAGTTGGGCTTTGTGCTATTTACAAAGCGGGCGACCGCGATTTGCCGCGAGTTTTGGTCGTATAGGAGCAATGGTGTGCCAACGCGAATCCCGGCCGTCAAGGACGTTCGCTTTGACGACGACAGCATCATCGTCGACCTCGACGATGGTCGCACAATCTCCGCCCCGTTGGCTTGGTATCCTAAGCTGATGAACGCGACGCCGAAGCAGCTCAAGGCCTGGCAGGTTGCTGGCGGTGGATACGGCATTCATTGGCCCGATATCGATGAAGACCTCAGCGTCGAGGGTTTGCTGCGCGGTGCGCCGGCTCCTAAGCGTGCAGAATAATTTGAAATCGTTAAAGTATCGTCACTGGAGACTTCAATTCGATGACGATGCGACGCGAGCCGCATACGGGGAGCTGGGGGTTTTCAGACCAGTTCCATGGTTCTGTCAAAGTCGGCGGGAAGATCGCGCGCTATGGCCTGCGGCGTTTCTTGGCGCCGTCGCTCGCGGGCTGTTTCTGCGACTTTTTCTTCGGTTTTGCGATCTTCTGCGAGACGAGTCTTTTAAATCAATTTTTCAGAGGGTGCAACGCGCGTAGCCAGCAGCGTGAAAGCCTTCTGAAGAATTTAGCACTGGCGCGACTTGATCATACGGAAAGCGACAATTTCCGAATTCAACCCGATTGCCGACCTCATAAAACCACGTGTTTGGTTCAGCGGAATTAACTCGAAGAACCGTCCTGAAAATGTCCCCGCAGCCGTT
>JAYWBY010000620.1:0-9423 GCA_043781115.1 Pseudomonadota bacterium | reverse complement strand
ACGTGCAGCTGGTTGGCGGCGACGTTGTGGAGACGCGGCGACAGGGTGTAAGAAATCCCTTCGCCGAGCACGCCCATGAGCTTGGTGTCCCCGTCGATGAGGCGGGCGTACTTTTTCCAATCCATCAGGCGTTCGACAGCCGGCCCTGACGGGTCAACTGCTCGAGGTACTGAACGAGCGGCGAACCGGCTTTCGTCGCGGCGGTCAGAAAACGCGCGCTGATCATGTACGTGTCGGGTTCGCCGGCCAGGACTTTCGTCGACGTGACCTCCGCCTCGAGCGGCCCTTCGTTGGCGGGATAACCTGGCAACGAGTCGAGCCCAAGGCGCATTTTGTCGCCTTTGGCGAGAAACTTGGGGCTGACCATGGTAAGCGACCGGGGATCCATGGCGACGATGTGAGCTTGGTAGTCCGTTTTGGCGCGGCTGGCGTCAGCCGTCGGCTGGACTCGGACGCCGAGATACACCCTCTTGACGCTGGGGCCTCTGAGGCTCAACGACATGCCTCGTGTGCGGCCGAGGGAGGACCAAAGGCCCATGATGATGAACGAGCAGACCAACACCATGAGCCAGGTGGTCGTGGTGTCGTTCAGCCCGAACGGTGTCAAAACTTCGGTTTGCATCGGAGGTCCTCGGCATGCGAAAAGGCGCCTTGGCATTGGACGAACCGGCCCGGCGCGTGGCGCATCCTAGTCAGCCGGCCGGACGATTTCAATGCTTTCCCACCCAAGCGGCGGCGCCCTTGATCCAAGTTACCGATATTGCCCATTTCCCGGCGAAATTGCGCAGCCAAGGCACGGCCGTGACGATTGGCAATTTCGACGGCTGCCACCTCGGACACCGCCGCCTGGTCGACGCCACATTGAACCTTGCCGCAAAGGTCCGAGGCACAGCGGTCGCCATGAGTTTTTTCCCTCGACCGGAGGCCTTCTTCCGCGGCCAACAAGACGAGCCACTCTTATTCACCGCTGAGCAGAAGACCCGGGCTTTGGGCGAGCTCGGGCTCGGCTGGCAGGTCATCGAATGCTTCGACGAGTCATTCAGCCGCATCGAGCACGAAGTGTTCTACGACCAGCACTTGCGCGGCACCCTCGGAGCCAAGGCTCTGGTCATTGGCGACAACTTCCGCTTTGGTCATAGTCGTCGCGGCGATTCGGCCTATCTGGCGAGCCGAGCCAAAATGGACGGCGTCGAACTGAAAATCGGCGACGACGAAAGCTACGTCGACCGACGCATCAGCAGCACGCGCGTACGTAAAACGTTATGCCGCGAGGGTGCCGTCGACGCCGTCGCCGCAATGCTCGGCCGACCCTACCTCGTCGAAGGCGTGATCCGCCGCGGCGACCAGTTGGGCCGCCAGCTCGGCACGCCGACGGCGAATTTGGAAGAGATTCATCAGCTCTTGCCGCGCTATGGAATTTATGCCGGTTACGTTTGGCTGGCCGCCAATCCCACCGATCGGGCGAGGCCGTCCGTGATGCAACGTTCGCCGCAAGCTCTTCCCGCCGTCTTCAGTGTCGGCCTGCGCCCGACGCTAAGGGCGAACCATGCTCCGTTGCGCGTCGAGGCGCACGTCCTGGACCGGGCTTTCGGCGACGACGAACTCTACGACCGGCGCGCCGGATTTTACTTCTCGCATCGGCTGCGCGACGAAGCCGAACTCAAAACCTTGGACGAATTAAAGGCCTGGATCGCGCGGGACATTTTGAACGCCCGGCGCCTCCTCGGCCTATCATAGAACGCAGGCGGCGCCCGATGGCTCGTCGCTTACGAGCGGCGCTTGGTTCCCTGAGACCGGCGTGACGGTCTTCGTTTCGCCGTCGACGTCTAGGGCCATCACCTCGGTGTCCCCGGACTTCAACACGCACGAAGCGTCGAACTTGTTCGAGAACCTCGTGACGTAGACCATTCGAAATTTGGACGGCGTGGCGTTGCGGACGACGGCGAGTTCCGTCATCTTGTCGTCCACGTGCCCGACCGTAGCGTCGGCGCGCGTCCGTTCGCACGGACCGGCGGCGATCTCGAAGTTGACGCCGTCGGCAGTGACGCGCGGCGACATTGCGGTCAGCGGCACGTTGATGTCTGAGGTCGCTGAGACGATAGCGGTGCCGTAACCGGACTGGGAATCGTCCTTGCAGATGTAGTACTGGCGGTCGAGAAAGAACAAAGCCGATGCGTCCTTCGAGCCGGCCATGGCGAGAACTTGAAACCCCGGCGGTTGAACGTAGCGATCGAGCGGGGTGCCTTCCGGATAATTGGCCCAAACCGGTTCGGTTTTGATCAAGGTTTGAAGTGGCGGTGCCGCGACGCCCGAGCCGACCTGATCGATCAGCACGCGATCGGTGCTGACGAGCTTGCGCGCTAGGAGCGCCATGTCGGCGAACAGTAGCGGCGTCACGGACAGGTCGGGGTTGAACTCCGCCAGCCAAGGCCGATCGGTGGCGTCTGGAGCCGCGTCGACCGACGCGAAGGACCTGAGGACGAACGTGTCTTTGCCGTTGCCTCCGTCAGCCAAACTGCCGATCGCTAGTTCATAGCCGGAAGCGACCGGTACCCACGCGAGTTGCCTAACGACGGTTTCCGGTTTCGTCAGCGTATACTTGGTCGCTACCGCAGCGGCAGTGCCGTCGCCGATTGCGACGACTTGAGCGACGAACGTGCCGGCGCTAGGGTCGCCGCCGACCCAAGCGAGCAACTGGCTGTCTGGGCTGAAGGTGGCCGACGACTCGAAGGCCGCGTCGTTAGTAATCTGCACCGGCGTTTTGGCGCCGGCATAATCTTGGAGAAAGAGATCCGTGCGTCCGCCGTTCGACGACAACAAGACGACCCATTTGCCGTCGGGAGAAAGCCAGGCGTCCTTTTCAATACCGACACTGTCGTCGTTCGTTACGCGAATGGGCGCCACCGGCTCGGATCCCGCCACCCAATCGCTCTTGTAGGCCTTGAACGTCGCCGCTTGGTCGCTGGAATCCCTGCCAGAAACGAAGACGATGTGGGTACCGTCGTCGCTCAACGACACGTTGTTGTCGGAGTAACGGTTACCGAAACCTTGCAAGGCGCTACCGGCGCGCTCGGGGTCGTCCAAAGTCTTCTTCGACACGTGGTGGCCCGTGCACGCAACCATCGCCATCCAAATCATGCCTGTCGACCGAGCTTTCCGCATGCCTGTCCGCCGCCCTTTTTTCTGGGTTTTTCCCATCAGCTGACGTACCCTTACGCCGGCTCGCCCGAACAATCAACGTGGCTTTCGGGAGCCGCCCGATCGTAATCGATTTTCTGCACTCGGTAAATCGCATGCCCTCCTCGGCCAAGGAATTTCCTAAGAAAACTATCGCCGCGATCGACATTGGCACCAACTCGGCGCACATGGTCCTGGCCGAGATGGACCACGTCGGCGAAATGCGCATCCTCGACACCGA
The DNA here is from genome assembly GCA_043781115.1 of Pseudomonadota bacterium. Classification (GTDB taxonomy): domain Bacteria; phylum Bdellovibrionota_B; class Oligoflexia; order Oligoflexales; family CAIYRB01; genus CAIYRB01. The sequence goes on along the minus strand of JAYWBY010000620.1, from coordinate 6,005 downwards.
CAAGGTCAACCTGCGTCTAGGCCAAGCCATTGATACGGAAGGCAACATCTCGGCAGATGGCATCAAGCGCACGGTCGAGACGCTGAGCCACATGGTCGAGATCGCCAAACCTTACAAGGCGACCGTGCGCGCCGTCGCCACCCATGCCGTCCGCGAAGCACGCAACTTCCGGAAGCTCCTAAATGAGGTGGAAAAGACTTCGGGCGTGCGAGTACAACTGATCGACGGCATAGAGGAAGCTCGCCTGGTGTTCCTTGGGATGCGCTATGGGCTCGCGCTTAGCGGAACCTCATGCCTCGGCGTCGACGTTGGGGGCGGCTCGAGCGAAATCATCGTCGCGCGGGACGACGACATTGCCTACGTCTCTTCGATAAAGCTCGGGGCCGTGACGCTTACCGAGCGGCATTTCCGCAAAGGCTACACGGCGCGGGCGCTCAACGACATGAAGGACCACGTCGAGACGACTTTGGCGCCGCTCGCGGAAGAAGCCCGCCGGCATTCGTTCGCCAAGGCGCTGGCTTCCTCGGGTACGGCGAAGGCGCTCGCGTTCGTTCATGCCCGCCTGACCGGCGGCACCGAGATGTCGGACCCGAACGGTTACATTTTGACGCGCGACGGCCTAGAGCAGATTCTCGAGCAGTTCGCTCGCCTAATGACGCCCCAAAAGATCAAGGACGCGACGGGGCTCGACGGCTCGCGGTCCGAGATCATCCATGCCGGCACCCTGATTCTGGCGGAGCTCAGCAAGTTATTCAAAGTGAAGGAGTGGATTGTCACGTCCTACGGCCTTAGAGAAGGGATTGTTGCCGACACCTTCTACCGCGCCTACGGGCCGCGCTCTGGCGAATTGCCCGACATCCAGTGGCACAGCGTGCTCCAATTCGCCAAGCGTCTCCAACTCAACGAAGTTCACGCGCTCCACGTCAAACATTTGGCCCTGCGCCTCTACGAACGTTTGGCCCCGCTCCTTCGCCCCGAGGACGACGCCGACGAAGTGGATGCCAACGTCAAGTTGCTGCAAGCGGCGGCATATCTCCGCGAGGCGGGCAAGTTCATCAGCGCGCCGCAATACCACCGCCATTCCCAATATCTGATTTCGAACAGCCGCCTGCCGGGCTTCACCGAGTCCGAACGCCTGCTGATGGGCCTGATCGCGCGCTTCCAAAGGAAGGGGCTGCCATCCGAGAGCCACGCCGACTGCACCGAGCTACCGGCCAAGGAGCTCAGTCGATTGCGCTTTCTCGCCGGCATCCTCAGGCTGTCGTCCGCCTTGGACCGCACCCGCCTCGGGCGAGTGGTTGACATCGCCGTGGCTTCGAACGATGACAAGATCACCATGACCTTGATCCATCTGCCTAGCCTCACCCCCGTCGTCGAGCTGCACAAAGCCACGCTCGAGCTGCCGGCATTGGAGAAGTCGTTCGGCCGCCGGCTCGAGTTCGCGACCCAAACGGTGAATAGCTAATGGCGACGAAAGGCAAGAAACCGGCGTTTCGCGACCATGCCCCGGCGCTCAGGACCGTGCTGGCGTCCGGCCGGTTGGTCGATGCTTGTAAAGTTATTTTAGTTTATGGATCGTCGGAGTACCTGTTGAACCATACGGTCGACACGGTGCGCCGAGCCGCGGTCAAAGCCGGCTTCGCTTCGCAGACGCTGGAGGCGCCGTCGCTCAACGAGGCAACGATGACGTCTTTGACCAGCCAAGCCTCGCTCTTCGAGCCCGCGTCGTTTTATCTGCTTCGGCGGGTCGAGACGGCCAAGAACCTAGCTAAACTTTTGAGGATGATCGGCAAGCCTGAGGGGCTCGCCAATCGCCTATGCCTCATCCATCAAGGCGAGGCGCCGGCCGCCGCGCTGCTGACCGAGCTGGCGCGCCTCGAAGGACGGGTCGTCCCTTGCTTCGATCCCTGGCCGAACGAGCTCCCGGAGGCCGTCCAACAAATTGCCGGCGCCCTCGGTCTAAAGCTCGCGGCCGACGCCGTGCAACTACTGATAGAGATCAACGGCACGGACCTAGTAAAGCACCGCAACGAGCTAGCGAAGTTGGACTTCCTCATTGCCGACCGCTCGACGCCGCTGACGGCCGAAGTCGTCGCGCCGCACCTTGGTCTCCTGCGCGAAGACGACACCAGACAACTCGAGCAACTCTTGCTGCAGAAACAAGGAGCGAAGGCGCACGCTCTCTCTACCAGTCTTTTGGCCCGGGGAGAAAAGCCCCTGTCGCTCCTGGCCATTTTGACTAGCCATTGCCGCCACAGCCTCAGAATCGGCTCGGCGTTGGCTTCCGGACAACCTGTCGAGAATGCCGTCCGGTTTTTGCCGTCTTTCGTCGTCAAGACCTACGCTCAACACTTGGGGCGTTCCTTCGACCGCAAGCGTTATGCGGAAGCGCTGGAAATCTGCGCGAAAACGGACGTCCTATTGAAGTCGACGCCGATCAGCGAGGAGCTCTTGATCGGTCGCGTCATCGACGTTCTGGTCGCACCTCGGCCTTGACGAGCGGCACGTTGGACTTGCGCCTCTAGGCCCGCCAAGGTCTAATGGAGGCATGATCCCGTTTCTCCTCACATTGCTGTTCCTGTCGCCGGGCCTTGCGACGGCGAAAGATACCGCCGACGGCCTCGGACCGGTCAGTGAGATTCTCATGCCGCCTTATCAAGCATCGGCCCTCGAGCACGAGCAGCCGGTTGCCGACCTGCGCTTCTCCGGCCCGAAACAGCTGCTGATCCTCGGCCAGGATTCGCTCTTTCAGTGGGACATCGACGGCAGGAAGCTCCAGCGTCTGACCCTGACGAAAGAGGCCGAGCGCGAGCAATCAGGGGCATTGGCCAAGCTCGGCAGCGACGGAGTCAATCTCTTCGCCGCTGCCGATGGCGCTCTCTTTCAGATCCAATGGCAGGACGGCCGCGTCTTTCGCTACCAAAATGCGGCGGCCAATGGCGGCCACGCTTTGTCCTTCGCGGGCGACGGCGATGATTTCTGGTGGGTCCACGACCTAGCGCTTTTTCGTTTCGACCGTTACGGCAAGACCTTGACGCCTCAACGCCGCGTGCCTCTCCTCGTCAATGCCAGCCACGCGGTCATGGACGCCAAAGCACAAGTATTGTGGTTCGAGAAGGGCAAGCGCCTCTTTCGCCTCGACCTGACGCGCGAGGACAGCCAGCCGGTCGCCGTTCTGCAAGCGAAGCACACTTTGATCGACCTGCAAATGGTCGGGCACGAAGTCATTTCGCCTACCGCGCATTCGGTGCTGCGTGTCGACGCGTTGGGCAAGCTCAAACAGTCGATTCCCGTCGAAGGCTCGCGCCAGCTCCTGGCAATGCACGTAACGCCGGAAGCGCATGCCTACCTATTTAACGACCAGTTGCTGGAAGTCTTCGTGCCGAAGGGGCAACTGGCTTTTCGCTACCGCTTGCCGTTAGAAGACGGCGAGAAGGTCACCAAACTCGAATTGAACGGCCTCCGCCTGGCGTTGATCGTAGGCGGCAAGCCTCGAGTCTTTACGCTAGGCCGCAAGCCCTAATTCTCCTATAACGGCTGGACTCAGAACCGCCTCATAGGAGTCGCCCATGCGGAAGTCCCTCGTCGTCACGGCCTTGCTCTTTTCCTCGGCCCCGGTGTTGGCCTCCGAAACCCGGATGCTCACCCTACGCAACACGCCTGGCCTCATCGACGAGACCGACGTCTTCACGTACCCGGCGATGATCACGAACTACTCGATCGCTTTGATCGAACTCGGCACCGCGCAGGACACCGAAGTATACGGGGGTGCGCTGAAGGCTTTCGGCGATCTCTCCGTCGGCGCCGTGCTGAGCCGTGACCAAACCGTCATGACCGATGTAGGCGGCTCGAGCTACAGTTTGGTCGACGATTGGCTGGCGCGCGCGGCGTCGAACAACGACGCGAAGGCGATCTTGCCGGCGCCCGAGCGTCCGATCGATTTGTTTTATGGGATGATGCTCGGCAGCGGCAGCTCGTTCGGCGTGCATTTGGCGACGGCGAATTACCGCGACAACGAAAAGAAGACGGACGGTCCGACCGACAAAAAGATGACCAAGGCCGATCAGCTGGACGTCGGCCTCGGCTTCAGCATGCAGTCGGGAGAAAGCCGCACGGATTTGGGCTTCGAAGCCGGCGTCATGGGGACTTTGAAGGAGTCGCACGAAACGGCCACCGTCACCACCAGCAACAGCTACAAGCGCGGACCGGAACTCACGTTGGCGGCGCGCAACACCGGCAAAGTCGGCCAAGGCCGGCGCTACCTCAGCGCCAAGGGCGTGAGCCGCGCGCCGGAAGTGAAGGCTGACAACGGCACGAAGGCGGAAAGCGGCAAATTTTCGGAGAAAGGCGCCAACGCCGAAGCCGGATACGTCGTCCTACCTAGCAAAGGCACCTCCATAAGCATGGGACTTGGCCTGTCTTATTTCGTCAGCAAAGGCCCGATCATCGCCGCAAATAGCGGCGTCGGCTCTTCCGGTACGACGACGGCCGCGCCGAGCGTTCTCACCAACGACAGCAAGGTCAAGAAGACGACGAACCTCCTCTACACGAGCCTCGCGGTGGAAGCTCCGGTCAGCGAAATGTTCGGCTTGTTGGGCGGTCTGGAATACAACCTTTATGGCTCGATCAAGACCAAGGACGATTTCAACACCGGCAAGCCGCAGACGGAGACGAGCGTCGATCAAACGCCGGACGTGTCGCTGTGGGCTTTGGGCTTCTTCTTTCAGCAACAGGCGCTGCGCGTCGACGCCAGCTACTCGAAGCACTTCCTCCACAGCACACCGTTTCTCGTCGCCGGCGATCCTACGAAGAGTGTCTTGGGCCGCATCTCGGTGACCTACAAGATGTAACCGCCTAAATTCTCGGTTTCACCAAGCGGCGGGGTTTTTAGCCTGGACAGGGCTTCTCCCCGCCGTTAAAATTAATTAATAATTCCCTATCTTTATCGTGGACAGGTGCACCATCAAGCGAGCCCTATTCATTAGTATGATCCTCGGCACTTGGTTGGCATTGCAGTCGTGCACCACCAGTGACCAACCGCCGGCGCTCACCGTCACCGCCGAACCCAAAGCCGAGCCGACGCCTTCCAGCGCGGCCCAGCAGCTAACCTCGCTGGAAGGCGTCAGCGGAACGTCCGGCCGCATGGCGAACGACGTCGCCGACGTCCGCGCCATGCTGAAGGCGGAAGACCAAGAAGCGCGCGGAGACCTCCCCGGCGCAACGCAGAGCTGGTACGGCGCGATGGCCGTCGCCCAAGGCAAATTCGGCCAAAAAGCCTTAGAAGGGTGGCTCAAAGCTTACACTAAAAATCTCGGAAAAAAGTCCGATCGCGTAGTGCTGGCCCGCCTCATCATGTCGGAAACGCAAGCCGGACGGCATAGTCCCTACATGGTTGCGCGGGGCCTGACGTCCGACGTCGCCCTGTTCAAAGTTCTCGAGACCACGGTGCCGGAGTGGCTGACGGCGGAAGGCAAACCGGACGTCGAGGCGCCATCGGCGCCGCCGGCCGCCAAAGGCCTCCCCGCGGGCGATCCGCTGCTCGTGAAAAGCGCCCAAAAAAGCTGCTCCGCCGCCAAAGCCGATGTTGCCGGTTGGGCGGCTTGGCTGAATTCCCTGTCGGAAGACGTGCAAGCCTATTGGGCGGCGCTGCTTCAACAGCAGTGTGCAGGACAAGCGGCGGAAGCCGTGCTAGCTCAGACCGAAGTTTATCCGAAGCTGGAAAAAGTCAAAGCCACGCAGGGGATGGCCGTCGAATCGCTCGGCCGCATTGTCGCGATGCAGCGGGCCCTCGGCCAGCGGACGGAAGCGGCGAACAGCTATCTGGAGCTGGTGAAGGCTTGGGCGAAGCCCGGCGTGACCGCAGAGGCCATGGGCCTCGAACCAATGACTTTAGCGCTTCGTCGCATCGACGAAACGCTGTGGGCGTCGCGCTACCGGGCGCTGGTCGGCGACTACGAGAACGGCAAGATTTTCGCCCAAGCAGCGCTCAACCTGATTGCCAACGC
>JAYWBY010000619.1:0-3432 GCA_043781115.1 Pseudomonadota bacterium | reverse complement strand
CGCAGCAACAGCCTCGAGTCCTCCGCGACGACCCACGCTTCGACCGAGGTCAACCTCGCGCAGGCCGAACGCTTCATGGAAGCCTTGATTCGCGTCGGCTTCGCTGCTTCGCGCTCCCTCGATCCAGAGGCCCAAGCGCGGACGGCGCTCGACGAGATCCTGCATGTGCTCGGCGGCGCTCGGGCCGCGCTTTTCCTGCTGGGAGCGGACGGCGAGTTGCGGTTCTCGGCGGGCCGCACCTCGTCGGGCGAGTCCTTCGACAAACTTACTGGCTATAGCACGACCGTCGTCGAGCGGGCGTGGCGCGACGGGGTGCCCGTTCTAGTCAACGGCACGGAGCATGGCGACCAGCTCGGCACGGAAAGCATGGTCCTTAATGATCTCCGCAGCATCCTCGCGTCGCCAGTCGTCGTCGGCGACCGCCGCCTCGGCGTGGTTTACATCGATACGCAGTTGGCCAAGGGCATGTTTAAGGTCGAAGAAATAGCCGTGCTTGGCGCCATCTCGACCCAAGTCGGAATCGCCATCGAGTCCGCCAAGGCGGCGCGCGTGGAGCTGGAAAAACAAGCGCTCGAGCGCGACCTCGAGATCACGGGTACCGTCCAAAAGCTGTTGATCCCCGCCGCCCGCTCGCACGTCAGCACGGGATATCGCGTCGAAGTCGAGTACCATCCGGCCAACCGCTCGGGCGGCGATTGGATCTGGTACGAAAACCGCGACGACGGCAAGCTCACCATGGTGCTCGCCGACGTCACTGGCCACGGACCAGGGCCCGCCATCATTACCGGCATGCTCTCGGGAGTCATGATGGGGCTAAGGGGCCGGGAGTCCGATCTCGCCCGTCTTCTTGAAACCATGCACCGCTCGCTTGTAGACGCGACGAAGCACGAGTTTCTCGTCGCATGCCTGGCCCTCGAGATCGACCGAAAGACGGAGACGCTTCGACTGCATAACACCGGCATCCCCTGCATCGGCCTGATGAAAGCGGGCTTTCCCGCCGTCGAGCGCCTGATGATCCCCGGCGCCCTCCTTGGCGGTCACGAATTCTTCATTGGCACGCGGGAGGTGCCCTTTCCACCCGGCTCGCGGCTTTTCGTCTCGACGGACGGCGCCTTCGAGTTCATGACGGGCGACAGGCGGTTCGGGCTGAAGAATCTCCTTCGACTCTATCAAAAATCGAGCGAATTGCCGGCCCCTGCCGCCATGGCATACATGCGCGAGCAGATCTTCGCGGCTAACGGCCCCGTACTCGAAGACGACGTCACCATGGCTTTGATCGAAGCTGTCTAAGACACTTGGGAGAGGAAACCGTGATTTCATACCCAAAGAACGAGTTCGAATCTTGGCCCGTGATCCACGTATTCCAGGTCAAGGACTGAGAGTCATCGGCCTTTTGGCCGTAAGTCGCCGCTTAGTGAACGACGACCGTCTTGACGTTGACGAACTCGCGGAGCCCGTAGTGCGATAGTTCGCGGCCGTGGCCGGATTTCTTTATTCCCCCGAACGGTAGCCGCGCGTCGGATTGGACCATGCCGTTGACGACGACAAAGCCCGCCTCCAAATACTCCGCCGCCAACTTCTCGCCGGCCTCGACGTCCTTGGTGAAGATCGCGCCGCCGAGCCCGTAGCAGCTCGAGTTGGCGAGGCGCAAGGCGTCGCCGACGTCCCGTGCTTTGATCATCGCCGCAACCGGTCCGAAGAGTTCTTCGTCGAAGGCCGGCATGCCAGGGACTACGCCGCCCAGCACGGTCACTGGATAGAACCAACCTGGCCCGGCGCTCGGCGCGCCGCCGATCAAAGCTTTCGCTCCGAGTTCGACTGAGCGCTGCACCTGCTTGGTCAGGCCGTCGAGGATGCTCTTCTTGGCTAACGGCCCGACGTCGACTTGGGGATCGACCGGGTCGCCGACCTTCTTTTGACGGGCGATGGCGACGAAGGCGTCGACGAATTGTTGGTAGACAGGCGCCTCGATGATGAAGCGCTTGGCGGCGACGCAGCTTTGGCCGTTGTTGGTGAGGCGTGCGTCGACGCAGATCTTCGCCGCTGCCGCGATGTCGGCGTCCTTCAACACGACGTAGGCGTCGCTCCCACCGAGTTCCAGCACCGTCTTCTTGAGGTGTCGCCCCGCCTCGGCTCCGACCGATTGCCCGGCCCGTTCGCTGCCGGTGAGGCTGACGGCCTGAATGATGGGATTGCCGATGACCGCGCCTATCCGGTCGTGGTCGAGGAGCAGCGTCCGGAAGGCGTGCTCGGGGAACCCGGCCTTGCGGAAGAGCGCTTCCAGCTCGAGCGCCACGCCGGTCGTGTTGTCGGCGTGCTTCAAAACGACGGTGTTGCCGGCCTGAAGCGCCGGAATCGCGAAGCGAATGACCTGCCAATACGGAAAGTTCCAAGGCATGATGCAGAGCACCGGACCGAGAGGCTGAAAGGTCACGTAACTCTTCTTCGCTTCCGTAGGGATGAGTTCGGGTGCCAGCGCCTTCGGCGCTTCTTCCGCGTAATAGCGGCAGGCCGTGGCGCACTTTTCCACCTCTTTCACGGCTTGGGCGAGGGGTTTCCCCATTTCGTCGGTCGCCAAGGCCCCGAGGCGCGCTGCGTCAAAGGCGAGCAGCTCGGCGAGCGCCAGCGCCGGTTTCGCTCGCTCGTCGTGGCTCAGGCGTCGCCAGTGCTGGTAGGCGTTCTTGCTGTCGGCAAGCAGCGTCTTCACGGCTTCGTCGCCGAGGTATTCGTAGTTGCGTAGCGGTTTGGCGTTCTTCGGGTTGGTCGTCGTGAAGCCGGTCATGATTGGCCTCCTTTTCGGTGCTTGCATCTTTTCGCACTCCGCCTTGGCTTTCCACCAAAATTGCGGTCCCATGAGAAATCCAAGCAAATTTGCGGTCGCCGTGAGCCTCGCGATAAAATGGAAGGACAATCCTTCGGAGGTTCCAATGAGAATGGGTGATTCCCTACGGGCGGCTGTCGGTGGCCTCGTCTTGTCCCTATGCTTCTGCTTCGCGTTTGTGTCCTTCACTGGCTGCGCCAGTGGCGACAAGGACAAGGGCGGCGACGAGCTGAGCGGCGAAGCCGACTCGGGCGGCGAAGAAGACGGCAAGAAGAAGAAGAAAGACAAAAAGGGAGCCAAGAAGGGCGGCAAGAAGACCAAAAAAGACTCAAAAAAATCCAGCGACGAATGACGCGCTGGATCTCGAGTGATGCTTGGGTTCCGGTCGGTTGACCTTACTCGGCCTCTTCCAGCTGCGCCTCGTCGAACGGCAAGTTCGGGAGGCCGGGCACCGCCGTGAGAGGCCGCGCCATCATTTGCGCGCGCTGCTTGTCGATGCGGCGCTGCAGATACGGCGAGAAGTAACCGGAGTAGCGGGACTGCAAGGTGCCGAGCGCCCAGTCATTGCCCGTGACGCGGCTACGGCATTGCGCTGCTTCGCAGGAGCAGGT
>JAYWBY010000618.1:0-3440 GCA_043781115.1 Pseudomonadota bacterium | reverse complement strand
GTTGGCTCGCTTGCTGGGCTGCTGATTCTCCTCCTCTGGGGCAATCCGTCGTCTCCCGTCGATGGCGCTCTCCTCGGAATCGTCGTCGCCGCATTGTGCTTCTCGGCGGTCGGGTTGGTCGACGATGTCACCAGCTTGGCGCCGCGCATTCGCCTTCTCACCGAGGTTCTCGTCGCCTCGTTGCTCGCTACTTCCGGCTTGCGATGGAACGTACTCGACCTAATTTTCTTTCAAATGCCGCTGCCGCCAACCGTCGCCGTCGTCTTCGCCGTCGTCTGGATCGTATGGATCGCCAATCTCTACAATTTCATGGATGGGATCAACGGAATTGCGACCGGCGTCGGCATCGTCTTGGCGCTTTTCTACGCCGCGGTGGCGCTTCAGGGCGGATTGCCTTTCGCTTTCGGATTGATGCTGACGGTCAGCGGCGCCTTGCTGGGATTTCTGCCCTTCAACTTTCCGCGGGCTCAGATTTTCATGGGAGACGTTGGGAGCCTCTTACTGGGCGCACTCTTTGGCGCGATGCCACTATATTTCAACGACAAACTGGCCCACGGCTTCGACGTCACGCACGCCGCGCTCGTTATGAGCTTCTTTCTCGCGGACACCACGATTACGCTCTTGCGTCGAGCGATTAATGGCGAGCCGATCACGCAGGCCCATCGGGACCACTCCTATCAACGACTTGCAGGCGCCCTCGGCGGCCATCGGGCTACGACCGTGGTCTATGGAGCTGGCACAGCGCTTTCGTGCGCTTTAGCCTATGCAAGCTGCCTAGGATGGGGGAATGAGCTGGTGTGGCCGCTGGCGTTAGCCGTTGCGATCGCCGTAGGTGCCCTGCAGTTTATTCGTCCCAAGGCGAAAGTTTCTGGCTAGCATCGGTCCGTACGGAAGCGTGTGCTTCGCCCCGGTCGAGGACTTTCTTCAGGCTTTTACTCTGCGGCCAAACGGGAACGTCCGTCTGATTCGGGCGTGAAGGTTCTCGCCGATGAGTTGCAGGTGCTTCACCGGGCGAATGACCTCGGGTCCATCGTCGAGCGCTAGAAACTGGCCGCCCTTAGCAAGGCAGTAGCCAAAAACGATTTGTCCGATGACGGACACGATCGAAGAATAGTGGACTGAGGCGGCAATCATCATGCCAACCGGTACGATGTTTCGCCGCGTCAATTTGGGCAAAATAATTACGAGATACAGAATGGTTCCGAACATCCCAACTGCGGCCAAATGATCTAGCCAGCCGAAATCCCCCCCGAATAACCCGATCGAGTTTGCCTTTTCGGAGCTGTCTATCGCTCCAAACAGCCACCGGATGACCGAATCACCCTCGGCGAACTCATTGAGAACTCCGTAGAATTGGTTGAATTTTAACTCGATGATGGCTCGAATGTACCAAGGCGATATCTTTGTAAAAGACGAGTTCAAAATGCCACTGAGACCGGTCGCCTGATTGGCGGTAAAGATGGCAAAATATGAGATCAACAGTCCGCCGATAACCCTGTGCCTCGCCGTCGGCTTCGACACGCTGAGAAAATACACGGCCAGTGCAAAAATTCCCGATCCTGAGCAAAGTATAAGGACCGCGCAGGATGCCGCGACCTCGGTCTTCCACGTGAATCGATCAATATGCCTTTGGACGTTTGCCACCATCAGCATTGCAACCAATATGATGGACGTCACAGACGAGTTCGAACCAATGGAGAAGGGCCGCTGATAAAAGCCAAAGATTTGCGTTTTCCCGGAGCTAGTCGCGAAATTTGGGTAGACGGTCAGGTGCTCGGGACTTACCACCGTGTTGACAAGGATGGCCTCGAGCAGAATGCAGCAGCAAAGACAGATGACGGCGGTGTTGAAATTGGGCGTTGTACTGGGAGAAGCGATGCGGAAGAACAGGTAGAAAAAATAGAACCCAAAATAGACCCGCGTTACCTGTACCGCGTGGTAGTAGCCCAGCTGGTAGGCCTTGCCGAAGAAGAACGCGACGATGGCCGAGCAGATCAACAAATCGATGCGCGCCAAACGCACGAACGGCAACAGCAGTGCGAATATGAAGACATAAAGGGGTATCGTCAAGAAACCACGGACATAAGGCAGAAAGAACGACATCACGATCAAAATTGGGATCACACCACGGCTCGCCGACTCTGCAATTGTTGCAGGGCCTTCGGGCTGATGCAAACCTGATCCCATTCGTGCTCCGCCTGTATAATGGCGACCAATCTATCGCGAAATGACCGTCGAGTCCACGACATGAGCTAAGCGTTCCAACACGGCTTCGACGTTCTTCTTCCAGGTATATTTCCGCAAGACGAACGGCCTGGCCCCTGCGCCAAGCGCCGCGCGAGTAGCGGGATCAGTCGCTAGTGTCATGATTTGACACGCCAGTTCCTCGACTTGCCCGGGAGGGACTAGAATGGCGGGACCGCCGCGCAGGACTTCTCCTATTTGCTCGAGATCCGAGGCGATGACTGGCTTCCCCATCGCGAGATATTCAAACAGCTTGGTCGGGGATCCGAAGAATCGAGTGCCGTCGGCGTTGGCCACGTGCGGCGAAACGAGGATATCGGAAGCAGCGAGGTACCTAGGCAGATCGCCCTGAGGCAAGAGCCCGGCGAAGACCACGAGTGGTCCCGTCTCAGGGGCGCCGGTCAAGATGCCGCGAACCTCCGGCATCGTCACGCCGTCGCCGATGAACAGAAATTTGACACGATGCTCTGTCAGCCGCGCGTGTGCGATGCGTGTCAAATGCACGATGGCCTTTGCCAAGACCTCCACGCCGTGCCACCGGCCGAAGGTCCCGACGAAAGTGACAACAACGTCCTTTGGGCCGAAGCCAAATTTCCTTCGGGCGCTCTGCACTTGATCGTCATTGAAGAGGTCAGGGTCAAATATCAGCGGATCTACGCAGTTCGGATACATGACGATCCGGTCGGCTTCGACACCGCGATGAATCAGCTCGTCCGCAAGTACTTGTGACACTGTCACAACCACGGTGGCGTGATGAAGGCATGCGTCCTCGGCCGCGACGGCTAACTTATGAAAGCGCAATGGATTGCCCCAGTGCTTGGCGACCCAGGCTTCGGAGCCGTTGTATTCTATGACCAGCGGCACGCGCCAGCGACGCGCCAGGACGACCCCAGCAAAATTGGCGAGCGACAGTCTCTGGTAGATGAAGTCGAAGCGACCTTTCTCGAAGACCTCGACACAAGTTTTGACCGCTTGCCTATGAAAGCGAAAGAGATCGAACTCGGACGGGAAGGCGCACGGTCGAGGAGCTGGAATTGGGGTATGACGCGCGGTTTCGTCGACCAATGGCGGCGGTTCACCGGCGGCACAGTCTACTTCATACCCATGGCGGACAAGGGCGTTGACGACGCCGGCGATGTGGCCAATTGACCCTCCGGCTTTCAGACCGAACCACATGTTGGTCTTGAGATAGAGCA
>JAYWBY010000617.1:0-9472 GCA_043781115.1 Pseudomonadota bacterium | reverse complement strand
GGCTGCACCGTCTACCAGGGCGGTACTCGCAAAGACCCCGTGCAGATCGGCTGCGGCCGGAATGTTGGCAATTGTTACCGTGAGGTGCGGCCGCCATGAAGTCTTCCGCCGCCGAGCAGGGTTTCTCGCTCCTAGAAATCCTCGTCGCTCTGGTCATCATCGGGTTAACCATCGCCTCGGCGACGAAGTACTTCGGTGACGTGTTCTTGCACCAAAGCAATGAAAGGATCGTCGACGCCCGAGATCAAATCGTCGATAGAGTGCGGAGCGACATTGCCAATCCGGACGTATTGGCCAATTCCGTCGCCTTAGGTACTGGCGCGGCCGGATTCGAAGGCAACACCGCCATGTCCGATTGTTTGGACCCAAGAAAGATTTGTACTGTGACCCGTCCCCAGGCGCAAGTGGCCTTCCAACTTGTGCGGCAAAGAATCCAAGGGGCTGGATTTACGACGGAGAAAATAGCTGGCACGACGGCGGTGCCGCAGTTTTATAATCTATTGGGCGTGCGGTCCAATTGCAATCCAAGCCGGAGTTGCCCTTTCGCGGCACGTGCCTTCTTTTGGGCGACTTGCCCGGTGCCCGCCGCCAGTCCGGCCGGCGCGGCGCCGCTTACGTGCGCCGGCGCAGAGACGATTCATGTGCGCTTTCAAGTGTCCCAGTCTTACGATCCTTCGTTCATAGCGCCCACGGCTCGGGCCGAGGCGTCGCTGCGCTTCGCGTCCATTCCGCCGGGTGTCCCGGGTCAATCTCCGAATTCGTTCACGGACAACCCGGCCGAATATTCTTTCGCGGTCTCAGCTAAGGACATCAAGCTCCGCTTGGCTCGTGATTGCAAGTCGCGGGATCCCAACTCTTTCCAAGCCGGCGTCGACAAGGGTGGCAACCCCATATGCAACTGCACGACCAGCGAAATTGCGAATAGCAGAGCGGGTGACCCCTTGAAGTTGAACCGCCCTACATGCACCGGCAACTCCTGCAAAGGAAACCTCGGCCAGATCATGGTGGGCCTTAAGGTCAATGCGGCGACCGGCGCCAGCGAACCAATCTGTGTGGCGCCGCGCGAGTGCTGCTGGTCAGGGCCCTTCGCGGACGGCGGCGGTCCCGATCGGAAAGGCGGGCAAGGCCCGGGCTTCACTTCGGGAGCAGACTGCGGCCTCGGCGGGCGGATGGTCGACATCAAATACGGCTTTTGCGAAGTGGCGCGCCGAAAAAAAGACACGCAGGACATGTTCTCCTACTGCGGCAACAGCCGGGTTACCTGCTGCCGAGACGTCATGGTTTTCGATCCGTCGCCGGCGACCATCTCGGTGTGCGGTGCGCTGCCTTAAGCGGTTGGGGTGACACGTGGCACGGAACGGCGAGCGGATTCTCGGCTGGGACCTGATTCGCCTGGTGAGCTTCATGGCCATTGCCGTGTTTCACATCAGCGTCATCCATTTTCATACCAACGAATTGGCGCTCAGCGACCGGTCGACTTTTATCTATGTCGTCGAGACGCTGGCCCGCTCCATTTCATTTAGCGGCTTTACCGTGCTCTTTCTTTCCAGCGTCCTGACGGGCTTTTCCGGTTCGTCTCTAGTGAAGAGGCTGCGCCTTTTTGCGTTTCTGTTCGTAGGTTGGCTCTTGCTTTGCTATTTGATTCGCGCGCGATACAGCATGTTGACCACTTGGGACATCTACTTGCTCATTATCTCCGGCGTGTTCGTTGCCAGCCTAGCCGAACTCATAGGGCCGCGGGCGATTCGCGGTCTCGCCCTGTGCGGCTTTGTGATGCTCTGGGTGCCGGTTTGGGACCTTGGCGACTACGTCGAAAACTCATTCGGAATGCCGCCCATGTGGCAAAGCGTGTTGGGTTTCGCCAATTGCTCCATCTCGTTCAGCGAGTGGCCGCTGCTTCCTTGGGTCGGGATGATTTGGTTCGGTTACGGGGCGGGCGTGGAACTTAAGGCGATGATGGTCGCCGGCCGGGAGCGAGAGCTCGACTTCAATCGAACGGAGGCGGTCGTATGGTTAGCGATGCTCGGGGCGTCGATCCCCCAGTGGGGGGCATTCTTCAACATAGGCTTGGTGGATTTCTTTCGCTGTGACGCCTACAAGCAGCCACCGGTAGTCTTTTGGAGTCACTTGATTTGGCCGATTTTTCTGATGCGCCTGTCTTTGGACTCGTCGGTTCGCGGCTGGTTGAATCGCCGTCGAATCGTGCACTGGGTTGCAAGTTTGGCGATTTCGCGATCGTTCTGGCTGGCCTATGCCATGCACTACGTGCTCGCCCTGTTCTTGTCGTTTCTAGTGAACGTCACGGGCACGCCGCAAGAGCCGTACTACGACACGGTAGTCATTTTGATCGCCATCTTTTACCTACCGCTGACGGAGCTTTGCATGCGGGCCTTTCTTTGGATTCTGGCCTGGGCTATGCGGTGGTCGGGCGTCGGATTACTCAGGTCCCGTGGTCCAGAATCCGACCCGTCCCCGACAGACTGAGGGAAACCGTTCAGCCCGGCTTCACCGATTGAGGAGCGGCGTCAGCAGCTGCTCGCGCAGCTCGTCGATTCCCCGTTTTTTCAAAGTCGAGACGCAGGTCACTTGGCTGACCTTGATCTTGGCCTTCTTCGCCAGCTTGGTGAAGGCGCTGATAGCGAGCGTCGCCTCCGAGTTGGACACTTTGTCGGCCTTCGTCAGCACGACGATGACCGGCGCCTTGTGACGCCTACTGGCGAGCTGGGCGAGCAGGATCAGATCTTCTTCCTTGGCCGTCGGCGCCCGGCGGATGTCGATCAGGAAGAGGCAGGCGTGGATCTGTTTCCTCTTCAGGTAGGCATCGACCAAGTCTTGCCAGTGGTGGCGGACGTCCTTGCCGATCGCACTGTAACCATAACCAGGAAGGTCGGCCAAGATCACCCGCTGGGTGCCCTCGTCGACGGCGAAGAAGTTGACCATTTGCGTCCGGCCAGGCGTATTGCTCGCCCGCGCCAATTTGACGCGCTCCAACAAGGCGTTGAGAAGAGTCGACTTTCCGCAATTGGAGCGGCCGACGAAGGCGATCTCCGGCGGGCCGAGTTCAGGTAGCTGTTCAGCTTTCTGGGCGCTGGTGATATAGGAGGATTCCAAGGACTTACCCTACTTTTTGCCGGGATCTGTGCATGGGACGCATACACCTACTGGACGATGACGTCATCAACAAGATCGCCGCCGGAGAGGTGGTCGAGCGACCCGCCAGCGTCGTTAAGGAATTGGTCGAGAACGCCCTCGACGCCGGTGCCAGCCGCATCGACGTCGCTTTGGAGCTCGGCGGCACCCGCCGCATCGCCGTCACTGACGACGGCCTAGGCATGGGCCACGACGACGCCCGCGCCGCCCTGACCCGCCATGCCACCAGCAAGATCGCCAAAGCCGACGATCTCTTTCAGATCCAGACGATGGGATTCCGCGGCGAGGCTCTGGCTTCGATCGCTTCGGTCAGCCGTTTCTGCCTCGCGACCTCCGAGCGCGAGGCGGCGGAAGGCGTCAAGCTCACGCTCGATGGCGGCGAGGGCCTTGCCACCTGGCCGTGGAGCGGCGCGCCCGGGTCGACGGTCACGGTCGAGAACCTCTTTTTCAACATGCCCGTCCGCGCCAAGTTCCTGAAGGCGCCGGCGACGGAATTCAGCCATTGCCTGGAGCTGATGCAAGCCTTCGCGCTGAGCCGCCCCGACATCGCATTCTCCGTCACCCACAACGGACGCGAGCAGTTTCGCGTCGCCGCGTCGACGCGTGATGAGGGGGCGGCCGGCTTCGGCGAACGGGCCCTCCGGGAACGCGCCAAGAGCGTCTTAGGCAAGGACGCCGCAAGTCTTCAATACGTCAAGACCGGGTCGCGCTTCGGCGAAGTCGAGGCCCTCGTGTCCCCGCCTGGCATCGAGAAGGGGACGGGCAAGGCCCTTTTCACTTTCGTCAACGGACGGTGGGTGAAGGACAAGGTACTGCGTTATGGGATCCTCCGCGGCTACCATAGCCATCTATTGAAGGGTCGCTTTCCCATCGTCACCCTGCACCTGCGCCTCGACCCGTCTTTGGTGGACGTCAACGTCCATCCGGCGAAGACGGAAGTGCGGTTCCAGTATCCCGACGAAGTCCAAAGCTTGATTGCGCTCGGCATTCGCGAGCGTCTGCGCGACGCGACCTGGGCCCAGCCCGAGGAAGAGCGTCCCGCGGTCATGGATCAACCGTCGGCCGCGGCGCTTGCTGCCACGCGCGCACCGGTCCCGGAGCAACGCCGCCTGGCGTTCGAGGGCGCCAGCATCGGCCGAGGGACAAACCAGGCGCCCGCGCCGGCCCGCTTGGTCCCCGGCACGTCACGCACCAGTCGCTCGTTCGGCGGCGCGCGGGGAGGCGACTTCAGTTTCGAGAGCCGGCCCGTCGGAGACAAGGCCGGCATTGATGCAATGATCGCGGGCATGGGCTCGGACGGCGAACCGGCCGAGCCCGAGATCGCTTGGGAAGAGCTAGAATTCCTCGGCGCCTATGACCGCTGCTACCTCTTTTTTAATGCCGGCCCGCGCCTTTTGGTCGTCGACCAACACGCTTTTCACGAACGCATCCTTTTCGAGCGCCTGACTCGCGACGTCTCGCTCCTGACGCAGAGCCAACAATTGCTGGTGCCTGAGTCAATCGAGCTCGCCCCGAGCGAAGTGGCCACCCTGCGTGAACGCTGGGCCGCCTTATCCGTCCGCGGATTCGACTTCATGGCCGAAGGCGAGACGACGATTTTGGTCCGCGCCGTGCCAAGCCTCCTCGTCGGCCGCGACTTGGCCGAACTCTTCGCCGACCTAGGCAAGGAATTCGGCGATTTCGACGTGCACGCGCACGAGCCGCACGATAGCAACGCCGAAACGCTGCGCTTGATCTTGGCGAAGACCGCGTGCCACGCCGCCGTGCGCTCGGGCGAGGAGCTGCCGGCGAACGAGCTTCGTCAGTTGCTCGGCGAAGCCCGCACCGTCGACTTCTTCCACAACTGCCCGCATGGGCGCCGTGTCTTCCGTTGGTGGTCGCGGTCCGAGGTCGGGCGCTGGTTCGACCGTTGAATAGCGGAGCGAGAAGGAAGGCCTACCTAGTGCTCGCCGGGCCGACGGGTTCCGGCAAGTCGGCGCTGGCGCTCGCCGCCGCCCAGCGCCTCGGCGGCGAGATCGTCGGCTGCGACTCCGTCCAACTTTACCGCGGCTTCGACGTCGGATCGGCGAAGCCCTCGGCGGCGGAGCTGGCCACGGTCCCGCATCATTTGATCGACGTCGCCGCGTGGCACGAGGAGTTCGACGCCGCCCGCTACGCTAAAGCCGCGGCCGAGGCGCTAGCCGACGTCCTTGCTCGCGGCAAAGTGCCGATCGTCTGCGGCGGCACGGGCCTCTATTTGCGGGCGTTGCTCGGGCGCGGTTGGCATCAGGATTTGCCGAGTGATCCCGCGCTGCGCGCTCGGCTCAGCCAAGAAGAAACGCCGGCGCTCTTCAGGCGCTTGTCGGAGCTCGATCCCGTTCGCGCCGGCGAGATTCACGCCAACGACCGCTTTCGCGTCGTCCGGTCGCTCGAACTGGTGACGCTACTCGGCAAGCCGCTCAGGGAAGCCGGCATGACGGCCGACGCCGGGAGGGACCCCGAAGCCTTCATCGTCGTCTTGGAGCCTCCTAGGCCCGAACTCCATCGACGCATTGAATGCCGCACCGCCGCCATGCTCGCCGGCGGGCTGCGGCAAGAAGTCGAGGGCCTGCTGAAGAGCGGCGTCGACGCCAAGGCGAAGCCCATGCAGAGCATCGGCTACCGGCAAATGGCCGAGTTCCTCGCCGGCGCCTTCACCGAGGCCGACCTCGCCGCCAAGATCAACGCCGCCACGCGCCAGTACGCCAAAAGGCAATGCACTTGGTTCCGGGGGGTCGACGCCGACCTTCGCCTTGAAACGCCTGACCTGGACGTCGCCTTGAAGGGCTGGCGAGCCGGCGCATGACCGAAATTGATCCATTGTCCGGTTCCCGGCCCAGCCGGGGCGGTCAACGTGGGTCAATTCCCGGACAAGAGAGCGGCCATATTGGCTTAAAATTGTTTTTTTGCCGCTAAATCAGGGAGATCCAGGTCTGGCACCGGCCTTGCTCTAGAGGGTCGTGCGGCAATGATGCCGCTCTCGAGGTTCGCCATGAACGCCCTTCTCGCCCCTGCTCTTCCCAGTACCGCCGCCGTCGGCGTGACGTTCCCCAAGATCGCCGAAAAGGTCGTCGCTTACGTCCTCGAAGCCTTCGCTGAAGAGATCACGCTGGAAGACCTTGCCCGCGAAGCCGGCATGTCGCGCTTCAATTTCTGCCGTCGCTTCCACAAGGAATGCGGCGTGCCCCCGATGCGCTGGCTTTGGAACTTCCGGACGATCCTCGCCGCGGAGTTCATCACGCTCGACGCAACGTGGTCTTTGACGGACATTGCTTTCTCGTGCGGCTTCACCAGCTCGGCGCACTTTTCGCGCTCGTTCAAGACGATGTTTAGCAAGAGTCCGTCCCAACACAAGAAAGAGGTGCTGCAAGCGACCGCCGCCGTCAGCCAGTCGGCGAACTTCGATGGTCTCTTCAGCAACAACCGCCACGCCGTCCTCAAAGCCGTGTCAGCGGCGATGACGGCACCGTGAAGGGTTAGGCTAGAGATCTCAGTTTGGCCAGGACGCGGGGAGTCGCCGGCTGGCTCTTCAGGAACGCCTGGAGGATGCGCCGGGCCTCGAACGGGCGATGCTGCGCCGCGAAGCGCTCGGCCATGACCAACGCCGTCAACTCGGCAAAGGACCGGTAGCCGCCCACCTTGGTCGCGAGCTGCTTGATGCGAGCTCCAGGGGCTCCGACTCCTTGAACAAAGGCGTCCGTTTTGCGCATTGGCTAAAATTCCTGCGTGAATGGTCCAGTGAACGAGGCTCTCCCGTCCGCGTCATCCCAAGATAAGGGCAGGGTGGGGCGGCCATTTGACCAAGATTGCCGTGGGCAAGAATTGCCCGTTTGCGAGCTTTGGCGCCCGTCATATCATAAGTATATGCCTACCAAACCGCCGCTGCGCCTGGCCTCTGTCCAGGATCCTGGCGCTAGCCTCTACAACTCGTACCATTTCCTCACCCAGATCTCGGGCCTCTACGCTCAGGGTCAGGACTTCGACCATCATGCGCTGGCGAAAACCGCGTGGCTCGAACTGAGCGAGATGGTCTTGGGCGACTTGGGAGACCTATTTTTGGCTTGGGAAACCGTGCTGAACCAAGGCAAGAGCGGCGCGCCGATCCCCGCGGACCTGAAGCTCGGTGAGACCATCGCCCGGGCGTGCCGCCGCGCTGATGCCGTGCTGTCGCGCCTCAACGTCTGGACGCCCGTGCAACGCCTGGCGTTGATCACTCAGCTGTGCGAACGCCGCTGGCAGCGAATTCTAGCGGCATTGGCCGCAGGCGACCCGCAGTTGAAAACGCCGCTAGCGAAGATTCGCTCATCGAGCCTCGAACGTTCAGGGCGGCTCACCGGACTCATCGAAAAATACAGCCAAGAAGAAACGCGACTCCGCCAAAGTCTGGCGATCGCCAATTCCGCTTCGTCCAAATCGGGCTCGGGATTCTGATGGAAGAAGCGACTTCGAAATTCAACATCAATCTGTTGCGCGAAGTCTTCGTGCTGGGAGAGCACCATCACGCTTCGCTGATCAAAAAGTTGCTGAAAGGCTACTACTTCCTGGCGCTCCGCGACGGCAAGGACTTGGGCGCGAGCCGTCCCGAAACTTACTTCATCGTTTACGCCTGCGATTTTTCGAACCCGACCAGCATGCAGGCCGTCGCCAAGACTTTCCAAAGCGTCGAGTCGCCTTTGGCGCATCGCATCCTCTTCATCGTCCAGCCGAACGAACTGTCGCGCGAGCAGTTGCTGTTCGCCCAAGAAGTTGGCGCGCGTTACGTCGCCGCGGGGCCGGGCAAGACGGATGACTTCAAAAACTACATAAAACGCATCTGCGTCGAAGCCCATCAAGTCGGTTCGCTCGAAGCCTACGAAGACGAAATCGAGGTGGCCTACCGTGCCAGCAATTGGCCGGATTTGGCGGCGATTCTCGAACGTCTAAAGGCTTTGCCCGAATCGGAGGACGGGCTGAGGCTGATGGCCATCACCGCGATGCGCATCAACGACCTCCGGCGCGCCGAGGGCTATTTGCGTCGACTACTTGCGGTCAACTCGCAGAACCTCTGGGCCGCCAATACCCTCGGCAAACTCTTTCTGCGTAGCGGCAAGGCCAACCTCGGCATCGAAATCCTGACGAAGCTCAGCCAGTTCCACGAGCTAAACAGCGAGCGCCTCTTGACGCTCGGCAACGCCCACGTGCAAACGGGCGACACGCGCGCCGCGGAAGCCAACTTCAAAATGGGCGACCAGCTGACGGGCGGTGCCGACAGGCGCTTCAGGGAAGGCCTGGCCAAGGTGAAGCTGGCCGACAAAGATTATCAAGGGGCGCTAGGGTTGCTCGGGGAACAGGCGATGTCGGAAGACGTCATCTCGTTCCTCAACATGCGCGCCATCATGTCGATCCGCTCCGACCGCTTCGACGAAGGCGTCGAATACTACAATTACGCCTTCAAAGGCGCGGGGACGGACAAGGAATTGCAAGCAAAGATCATGTTCAACATGGGCCTCGCCTATGTTCGGACCGTCGACTTGGATAGGGCGAAAGAGTGCTTCAAAGAGAGCTGTCTCCTCGGCGGGACCAAGTTTCAGAGAGCGAAGAAGCCACTCGAGATCGTGGTAACGGCGATCAAGAACAAGGACAAGCCGAAGAAGTCGGGCGCCAATGAAGCCAAGCAGACCGTCGACCTCGACGACATCGAGTGGGAAACCCTTTACTAAACTTCGGCCGTTCCGCTTTTCAGAGATTCGGAGATTCTTTGAAAATCCGGCTGGCCGAGCTTTTTTCAAAGAATCTCTGAATCTCTGAACCAGGGAACGGCCGGCCTAAAGTTTTGATGCCCGAATCAGCCGGCAGCTGCCAAAGAGAAACGTCTCGACCTGGTCGACCTTGAAGCCCGACTTGTAAAGCACCTGACGGAGTTCGTCCGGGGTGTAGAACGAGCCGACGCTCTGCGGCAAATATTTGTAAGCCGCCTTGTCGCTGATCAGGCCGCCGACGAGCGGCAAAATGCCGTGAAAATAGAGTTGGAAGAGCTTGGCCAAGAGACCCTTCTTCGGCAAGAAAAATTCCAAGATCAAGAGCACGCCGCCTGGCGCCAACACGCGGTGGAATTCGCGGATCGCCTCCGTAATTCGGGACACCCGACGTAATCGAATTTGCGGAATTCGATTACGTCGGGTGTCCTGAATTTCCTTTCCGCGACATCGAGTGGGAAACCCTTTATTAAACTTAGGCCGTTCCGCTTTTCAGAGATTCGGAGATTCTTTGAAAATCCGGCTGGCCGAGCTTTTCCGCGCTGAATCTCTGAACCAGGGAACGGCCG
>JAYWBY010000616.1:0-3441 GCA_043781115.1 Pseudomonadota bacterium | reverse complement strand
GCGATGTCGTGGCGCACGGAGGTCTTGTCTCCGCCGAGGTAGAGGCCGACGTTGATCACCATGTCGACCTCTCTCGCCCCGTCGCCGACGGCGCGCAGCGTCTCGTCGATCTTGACGTCGGTCCGGTTGGCGCCGAGCGGGAAGCCGACGACGGCCATCGGCAGGCCGGAGGAGCCGGCCAGGAGCCGCTGGGCCAAGCCGACGTAGCACGGGTTGACGCACACGCCTTTGAAGCCAAATTCGCGGGCCTCGGCGCACAACGCGCGGATCTGGTCGGGCGTCGTGTCGGGCTTCAGCGCCGTGTGGTCGAACAGGGCGGCGAAGGCCGTAGGGTCGTGCAGGGCTTTGGGCAAATCGTTCAGCATCAAGGCAGATTTACTGCGTTCCCGCGGCGGGCGCAATGGCGATGATAAGGCGCGGCAGCCGGCGTTCGGCGAAGGTCGCGAACTGCTGGCCAGAGAAAAGGCCTTGGTTGACGTTGACCGCGTAGATCACTTTCAGGCGGGCCGGCGCCGCGGGATCCGTCGACAGAGTGGCCTGGAAGGTACCTATCCACCACCATTGACCAGCGGCGTCCTTGGCTTGGCACCAAGTCATCGTCTCGCGCAAGGGCTCGCCGAAGAAGCTCCGGAGCAGCTCGGCCTCGGTCGATCCTTGGTAGTTCGAACCTTGGCAAAGGCCTTGGATGCCGATCGCCGCTTCGGCGCTGTCGGCTTCCGCGTCGAAGGCCGCGACGTACAGGCGCTCGTCGACGCCGTCGGCCGACCTCAGGACGGTTTCGACGTGGTTCTTGGCGAGGAGAGTCGGATAGGCGCTCTTCCATTCGTCGGCGTTGGGCGTCGCGTCGCAGTACTTAGTGCCGGAGCCGGCGGGCCCGTCGACGACGCGTTCAAACTCCTGCGCGCAAGGAACCGACGGCAAGAGTTCGGAGCCCACTTTGCCGTTCACGAGGCGAAAATAACGCAGCGCGGCATTGTAAGTTTTGGTGGTCGCGTAGCTCGTCACTTGCTCGTTGGCGGGTGTTTCGACCGCGAAAAAGCTGCCGACCTGCAGCGCCCGGCCTTCGTCGGAAACCTCGGCTCCGGCTTTCAGCGGCTGCGGCAAGTCGTCAGTACTGGCGGGAATGATGGCCTTGACGCTGGCAAGGTTGGCGGCGACGGTCGGGGCCGTGCCGGTCATTTTGTCGGCAACGAAGCTCACGACCAGAGGCGTCGCGTCGACGCGGCCGTCCGGGGCCATTGCGCGTACGCGCAGCATGTAGCTGCGCCCGTGGACGAGCGTGCCGAAGGAGTAACTGTCGTCGTCGCAAGCATCGAACGTCGAAGCGGCGCCGAGGGCGCATGCAAAGGTCGCCTGGGCCACGTTGGAACGGAAGTGGATGGTCAGGGTTTCGGCCTTCAAGCGGGCGGGCAGGACAAGGCCGTCCTGCAGCAAGGTCTCGACCGGCGCTTTTGGGGACGACGAGTCTTTGGTGGCCGTCTTAGGTTGCTTGGTGGAGGTCGGAACTTTCGTTCCGGTGCCAGCGGCACGCAAGGAGTCGCCGGCGGACGCGGGTTTCCCCGCCGTCTTGCCCCAAGTGCGGGGGTCGGTCGAATGGACTTTACCGCAGCCGCCAGACACGCCGGCGATCAAGGCCAAAGCCATGAATTTACTTGCTTGTTTCAAGTATGGGACCCGTCTTTTGGAACGCACGGGTTATACTATGATTTTATTAAAAAGTCAACGAAATGTTAATGTTATTAGAAATTCTTTGAAATATTATTCTTTGATATCAAAGGACTTCGCTTGGTCCTCCAGCGACTTGGCGTCGCTGCCGGCGAAGCCGACCGTCCGGTTGGTCCCGGTCTGCCCCGCGCGCTTCAAATAGGCGTCGACGTCGCTAGCCTTCGCCAAATTGATCGCCCCGGTGACGTCGCCTAAGAAGCCGACGACGCCGAAACGAATGTCCAAGCCCCGACTGTCGAGGAGGTCGGCGAAAGCGGCGATCTTGTCCGCGACGTGGTCGGCCTCTTCTCCCATCGAGCCGGAGTTGTCGACGACGAACACCAGGTCGACCGGCAGCCGATTTTCCCGCACGCTTTGCTGGACCTTGATGCCGCGCGGCTCGCCGTTCTCGGAGAGGAAGACGGAGTCTTGGGCCACATAAGGAATTGCGGCGCCGGTCGCCGGGTCGATCAGGCCGAGCAGGTTGACGCGGATCCGGTTCGGGTTCCGGCCAATGTGGGAAAAGGCGGCCTTCGGCGTCAAATTGTTCACGACCGGGGTCGGGGCGGGTGTCGTCGGGTTGGCCGGTAAATCCGCGTCGTCGGCGTTGGACGTATCGACGTCCGTGCTCGCCGGGTTTTGCACGGCGAACTCGGCGGCGCCGTCAGAGGCTGCCGTCTTGATCGTGATCTTGATGGTGTTCGCTGCCGACGCGTCTTTCGAGATGTATTCGACCAAGGCGCCGGCCGCCAAAGCCGTGGTGATAGGCACGTTGGTTAGGTCGAGGTCGCTAGCGTCGTCCTTGATCGCTTTGTAGGTCCCGTGCGTGCAATCGGCGGGGCGCTTCGGGTTCTCGTTGCGTTTGTCTTCGTCGACGTCGGGGCTGCCGCCCTTGGTCTTGCCGCTCCAAATGAGGTTGATGGTGCCTTGGCGCATGCCGGCGGCGAAGCGGTCGCAGAACGACTTGCCGAGCCAACGCTGCTGGCCGGCGTCGATCTGCGTCGCTTCGTCGGTGAACAAGATGTAGATGCGGTGGCCGTCGGCGCGCCAGCCGAAGGTGGCGTTGGCGTATTCCATGGCGAACACCGGGTTCTCTTGGGTCGGGGCGTTGTCGTTGGCTTGCTTGCGGCAGGCGGTGGTCGTAATGACAAGAAGCGACAAGGCGACGGCGGCGAAACGCATGAGGACCCTCCGGGATTTTGGTCATTATTGACGAAGAGGGGCGTCGGCGCAACGCTTGCGGCGAAGTAATCTGGGAGTGCGAGACAACCAATCGAACGCGGCAGCCGCCCGAGGCTATGCCGAGCCAGATGACGGCCTACCGGGAAAGTAAACTGGGACCGAGCGTCGCGCCGCCCGCAGCCGAGCCGACTCCAGCTGCTACGCCGGCGGCACCGACGACTCCGTCGGCCGAGGCGTCCTCGGAAGACGATGACCTGCGCAGCCTTCTGCGCGATGTCCGCAACGGCACGTTTGTCGTGGAACAAGGCGCCGAAACGGCCCAGCACGCCAAGTCGTCCTAAGGCAGCCTCAATTAGGCATTTTCCGCGACTGATTAGACGTTAACGCAAAGGACGCCGTTGTCTCTCGCCAAGGCAATCAGCTTTCGGTCGAGCGATACCAGTTGTGCACCGTTACGCCTCGCTAGAATGAGATAAATGGCGTCATAGACAGGGTGCTTCGTTACGCAAGACGTGACTAGCGCCTCATGAATCAAAGGTTGCATGGAAATGATCC
>JAYWBY010000615.1:0-3442 GCA_043781115.1 Pseudomonadota bacterium | reverse complement strand
GCCGGGTCGATTTGCAGCGCTTGGTTCATCATTCACCCGTTCTCGAACTTGATGCCGACTTGCATGCGCATCTGGCCGCTCAAGTCGATGAGTTTGCGGTTGTAGACTACGCGGCCGGCACCTTGGACGTAGGGCTCGCCGTCGATCAGCACACGGACGGACGGCAAGAACGTCTCGGGCTTGAACAGCTTCGAGTCGAACGTCGTGCGCAGCGACAGGCCCGTCGCCGACATGTCCATCACCGATTTGCTGAGCCGCGTCTCGCCGTCGAACGGGTTCAGGATTTCCGAGACGACGCGCTCGTCGGCGGTGAAGGAGAAGCGTTCCGCCTGGCGCGTCTCCTCGATGATCGAGTTGGCCTTCAGCGGAAAAATCAGATGCTCGCCGTCCGAGCTGATGCCGTCGGACTGGAAGCGCACCATCCGGGCCTGGAGGCTATACTGCTTGGAGTTGACGACGCGGTTGATGAAGCGCGGCTTGATGCGGTTCTCGAGCACGACGTGGTCCTTGGCGACCGCTAGGACGTAAGTCTGAAAGGTGATGCCCACCAGATCGCCCGAGAAGAGCACCGGAACTTTCTGTTGCAAACATTCCGTCAAGATGTCGACGGCCGTAAAGCCTTGGCCCATGGCTATTCCGGCTCCTTGGTGAACGCCGTGTCCGCGTAGCGGTCGACGAAGCGGGTGACGCGTTTGACGCTCGGAAAGGCCATCGTGTACATGACCTGAATCGTCTGCTTTGATTCCTCGAACTCTTTTTGCTGGGCGTTCTTGTTGTCGACGACTTGGATGGTCGCCGACAAGCGTTGGAACTGCGTCCAGTTCCAGTAGACGCCGAGCTGGATCATCGTGCCGGTGTCGTCGCGCGCGCAACTCTTCGGCGCCGCCGGGTTGCCGTCGGTAGGCGTGGCCGCGCCGCCGTCCTCGGATTGGGCGGGCGCCGAGCTGCAAGAGTGCAGCTTCAGCCGGTCCAGGACGTATTGGTCGTTGTAGTAGCCGAAGAGGCCGTTGACGAACCACCGCGGGATGAACTCGTGCTCGGCGGAAAGGAAGAGCCCTTGGCGCGTGTAGTCGAGCCAGTAGTCGTTGTAGATGAATTCGTAGCGAAAGAGCTCGATGCCGACCGTCAAATCCTGTTCGGGAAAGTCCATGTCGTGGCTCAGCCCCAAGCTCATCACCGGCTTTGAGCCGGACAGGCCGAAGTCATAGGACTTGTTCGAATGGTCGGGAGAATCCTGATTCAACTCTTTCCTCATGTAGAGGTAGAGCAGCGTTCGCATGCCGTCGTTATAAGACGCGCCGATCCAAGGAATGACCAACTGCGTGTCGGAGATCTTCAAGACCTTCTTCAGCTCGTCGTTGTCCGGGCTCGGGAAGAAGGACGAGCCGATGCGGGCGAATTCGTAGCGGCCGAAAACGCCGTAATAAAGAAAGCCCAGGACGTCGCGGCGAAAGTCGCCGTAGAACTGGTGGTGGCGTTCCAAGAGGTCGCCGCGCAGCGGGAAGTATTCGATGTCGCTCGGCGAATCGAGCCATTCCGAGATGCGGTCGGTGTCGGTGATCCACTGCTGCCGGTAGGTGTAGCCGCCGAACGCCGTCATGTCGCCTTCGCGCCACGGGCCGATGCCTACGCCCGAGTTCACCAACGCCGCCATGTTCTGGAAGGCCCGTGGCTTAAGGCCCCCGCCCGGCGCGGGTTCCTGCCCCGAGAAGTCGCTCGACTCCCAGCCCCCCTGGACGAACCAATAGTGCGCTTGCGGCGAGAGCGACAACTTGTTGTACTTGAAGAGGGCGTTTTCCTGGTCTGCCTTCTGCGTGCCTTCGACCTTCTCCAGCCATTGGTTGGCGCGCAGACTCTGCAGCATGCGCCCGGCCTGAGGCCCGTAGACGCCGGTCGGATAGCGTTGCATGTAGAGCGTCAGCCAATAATTGGCCCGGGGCTTATTCTTGGCGTTGTACTCGATCGCAGCCATCTCGAACGTTGCCCGCGACGCATACTCGTCGACGAAGCGCTGGGCGGCGTAATTCAGGTATTCCTTCGCTTTGTCGGGCGTTTCCGCGGCGATGTAGCAGATGCCCTGGTAGTAGTAGTTGTAAGATTTTTCCGTCGTCTTGCGTTCGACGTGTTTAAGATACCTGAGGGCCTTCCGCGGTTGACCGGAATGATAATAAGCGGCGCCGAGCTGGTTCCATACGTTATAGTCGCGAGGAGACTTACGGAGATGCAGGCGAAACAGGTTGATGGCTTCGTCGTACTTCTTTTGGGCGAACTTGGCCCGGCCTTGCGCCGAGTAGCTCGAGGGTGTTTGCGCTAGGGCTCGCTTGTCCTGGCCGACGGGCAAGCCGCAGGCTATGATTAGGACAACCATGAGTTTCAAAATGCCAAGCGACTTAGACAACCCGAGCGACTCCTCACGTTCCAAGTCCGGGGCTTTGTCGTTCGCGGGATTACACCTAGCCGGTCCCAACGCCAACAAGACGGCCTTGGTCGAGCTTCGGGGCGATCCCGGGGAACGTCCTTTGAAGATAGGAAAAGTATATGAAAAGATCGGATCTTTTGGCAGTTTATTTTCCGACGAACGGCTCGTCGACATCTTGACGCGGACCGGTCCCTTCGCCGAGGTCTTCGTCGACTGCCCGCTGACCGTGCCCCCCTGTGTCGCTTGCCAACGCCCGGTTTGTCCGGGCGCGGTGAAATGCGACGACGTGTCGGTCGCTTATATGCTGTCGATCAGCAGCAAGGTGCGCCGGCGCGGGGCCCGGAAGTCGCGCCCCGTCAACCCTCAGAGCCAAAGGCTTTGGGACGTCTTGCAGCTTGACACCGAGAGGAGCGAACGGCTCGAACCGTCCTACAGCGCCAACCTCGCGCCGCTCGTCGCCCGCGCGCGGACGCTGCAGCGACGCTTGAACGCGCTCGACCCGAGCATCGTCTTGGCGGAGACCTCCGTCCCGAACACCTTGGAGCGCATGGCTCGCCCGCTGAAGCTCGACGCCAAGATCAAGTTGGCTTACCGCAATTTCGAGGACGGATTGACGACGCGTCAGGAGATTTTGGACCGCATGGCGGACGCGGGATGGATCGAAGGCGACAGCCTCGAGGCCGAGGTCGCGGTCAGCACGGTGGAGGGGTTTCACGCGTTGATCACGGCGTGGGTTGGAGCATTGCACCACATTGGCTTGACGGGTCAACGGCCGCGGCATTATCTGGATTCGGAGGGGTGGGTGTATCTACCTGATCTGATAGGTAATGTTAAGTTCGCGAAGCCGGTGTTCGAGTGAAAGATGGACTCGCGACGGGCTAGGCGATCGGCTGAGTGTGCGTCATGGGTCAAGGAAGAGCGCACTGAATCTCTGAAGTAGGGAACGGCCGTAGCGCCGAGCCAAGCTCGGGGAAAGGGAAAGATGACATAAGGATGTGACGTCGGAAACTTTCCAAAGAAGTC
>JAYWBY010000614.1:0-9482 GCA_043781115.1 Pseudomonadota bacterium | reverse complement strand
CACCGACGACGCCGACGGGGTCTTGGGCGCCTTCTCGCTCGACTGGCCCCGCTCGAGCTTCCTCGCCAACTTTCACAGCGCGGCGCAGCATGGGATGCCTTTTCGGCCGCTCGGCGACACCGCGCTCGACAAGAAGCTGGAATCCTACGCCGCCAGTTTGACTACCGAAAAGCCGGACTTCGCCCTGCTGGGCGACATTCAACGAGTCCTTCGCGACCTAGAGCCCACGACCGTCCTAATGTCGCAAAAGGTTTGCGTCGATGGAGGAGGCGGGCTAAAGCTCGGCAGCCGGGGAATCGACCCCCGTAATCCCGACTGGTTCCGGCAGCTGCTTTTCTAGGTCCTTGGGAGTTTCAAAGCTCGTGATAGTTCTCAAATCCGATTCCGAAATCGAGGCCATGCGAGCCGCCGGTCAGATGACGGCCGCGATCCTCGATCTGATCGACGAGTACGTCAAGCCTGGCGTCTCGACGCTCGAGCTCAACGACATATGCCACGAGTACACGGTGAAGCATGGTGGCATTCCCGCGCCGCTGAATTACAAAGGCTTCCCTAAGTCGATCTGCACCTCGGTCAACGACGTCGTTTGCCACGGCATACCGAATGCCAAACAAAAGCTGAAAGAAGGCGACATCATCAACATCGACGTGACGTCGATCATCGACGGCTACCACGGCGACGCTTCGCGCATGTATTACGTCGGTTCGACGATCCCGGCGGTCGCCAAGAAGCTGACGGAAACGGCGCGCGAATGCTTGTTAAAGGGCATTAAGGTCGTTCAAGACGGAGCCCGTACCGGCGACATAGGCGAAGTCATCCAGAAGCATGCTGAAGCCCAAGGCTTCAGCGTCGTCCGCGAATTCGTCGGCCACGGCATCGGCAAGGTCTTCCACGAAGACCCGCAGATCCTCCACTACGGCCAAGCCGGCAAGGGCACGCGCCTGACTCCGGGCATGGTCTTCACCATCGAGCCAATGGTGAACCAGGGCCACTGGAAGACCAAGGTTCTCCGCGACGGTTGGACGGCGCTCACCATCGACGGTGGCCTTTCGGCCCAATGGGAGCACACGATCGGAATCAAGAAATCCGGCGAGGTCGTGATTCTCACCGAATCGGCGAAAGAAATAAAATCGCGGCCCAAGGTCTAAGACCCGGGGCCGCGCTTCGTTCTTTAACTTAGTTTTGCTCGCTGACGAATTCGTCAGCGTCTTCTTCGGCGATCTCTACGTCGTTCTCGATCATGTCGACGTACATGCTGATTTCGTCAGAGTAAACTACGTCGGGGCGCTTCAGGCGCTCGCGTAGCGTGGCGATCTTATCTTGGAGTTCGCGCTTTAGCTCGCCTTCGTCGGCTTTGTCCCAGAGCCCGCGCGCGGCCAATTCGGCGGCGGTGTGGCTGAGTTCTCTCAGCATTTTTTCTGCAAGATTCAGGCGGATCGTGCGGAGGGTGTCGATTTGATCGAGCATGCCTTTGTCGAAGTTCTGCTTGAGAATGACGGATGCGATTTCCATGGGGCGGTGGGTCCTATCAGCGACAGCGGGGTTAGACAGCAACAGCTTTGACTACGGGCCACCCGGTGGTCCCGTCCGAACCGGAAGAGCAAGGCTCGTGCCAGGGGACGCCCTAGTTAAGTCGCTGAAACCACTAGGCCCGCGACTGTCGAGTCCTTTGTCAGGTGCTCAAGGCTGTAACCGCCGAGCTTATTTGGCGTTCGCGTCAGGCGCGCCGGCCGTGCCGGAGGGCGCGATGTAGAGCCCGCTGATCCAAACGAGCTTCGGGCCGGGCCCTTCCCAAGGAATCTGGTAGTAGTGGACGCTGCCGACGGGGCGGAAGAAGTCGAGTTTGACCTCGGTGCCGATCGGAATCTCACCGACCCGCCCGCGGTGATTGTCGGTGAAGTCGTAGACGGGAACGGCGCTCGGATAGACCGTCTTGCCGCCTATGGTGCCAACGACCTTCCAAGTGAACTTCTCAGGGTCCTGGGGCACTTCGTAAGCAGGGCTGACCCGCATCGGGTCGGCTGGCTTGACCTTGGGCGGTTGATAGTAGGTGTGGTGGATCTTCTTGCCGTCGGCCGCGAGCGTCGCGGAGGGGGCAAGAAAAACCAAGAGGGCCAGGGCGTTTAGAGCTCTTTGCATGCCCTCTTGTCGGGGGCTTCGAGCTTAAGCTTTAGCCCCTGCCTTACCCGAGGATCACGTCCTTGATCTCCGGAAAGTGCTCTTTCAGGATCGGGACGATGCCGTTGAAGAGCGTGATCGTGCTGGAGGGGCAGCCGGAGCAGCCACCGTACATGCGCAGGGTCACGACTCCGTCATCGACGTCGAGCAGCTCGCAGCCGCCGGCATGGAGCTCCAGCGACGGATTGATCTCTTTTTCGATGATTTCTTTGATCTTTTCGATCATGGAGTAGACCTCTGCGGCTGCTTATACCGCAATCTTGAGCCGGGATTTCCATAAAATCGCTAGAAATCCCCAAGTCGGCTCGATTCTTACATCTTATCGGCAGATTCACGCCTTTTCCTTAGCCTACTTAATGTAAGGTCGATCTAAGGATGGTCAACTAAGGACGGCCAAAAAATGGAAGACCCCGTCACCGTTCATTGCCCTTGGTGTGGCGAGTCCTTCGTCACCTTCTTCGATGCGTCGGTCGGGGGCCAGACCTACATCGAGGACTGCCAAGTATGCTGCCGTCCGATCCAAATGCGTTTTCGCATCAGACGGGACGGCAGCATTGATTGCAATACGGACAGGTCCTAGCCGCTAGCTCACTTCGGC
Organism: Pseudomonadota bacterium; assembly: GCA_043781115.1. Classification (GTDB taxonomy): domain Bacteria; phylum Bdellovibrionota_B; class Oligoflexia; order Oligoflexales; family CAIYRB01; genus CAIYRB01. The sequence continues at coordinate 6,706 of JAYWBY010000614.1, read as the reverse complement.
ATGAAGCGGCAGCGAGCCATGCCACGACGCGAATCGCCGTGAACCGCGGTCGGGGATTCGTTCGGAGCCGGCAAGAGCGGGCCACCGATCGAAGCGACGAGGTCCGTCCAAGTCGGCGTCAGGCCATCAGTAGGCGACGTCGCGGGCGTCGGATAGTTGTGCGCCAAAACTTCTTTGTCGTAGTTGCGGACGCGGAAGCAGTCGCCCGGATGCGGGTCGTTCATCGAGCCCCAAGGCAGAATGATAGCTTCGCCTTCAGGAGTCTTCCACTGCGCATCGCGGTCGGATTGGCACTTGGCGGCGTCCGCCGGTTCCGAGAAGAACTTGATGAAGACCATGTCGGCATCGCCACCGACCTTCGGGTTGAAGCCGACCAACGCCAACCATTCCGCGGAGAGGTCGTCGGCTTCTTCTTCGTAGGTGTAGAAACCAATTTGTTGTTGTTTCGCGGTATCGTCGAATTTCGCGAGCTTGGCTTCGGCGACAGAGACGGCGCCTTTGGCTTGGTCGAGCTTCGATTTTACGAAAGCCATGGTGGTCAGGCTGCCGTCGTAATAGGCCGGCATTTGCGCGTCCAAAATCGCGGAAGCGGCGACGAAGTAGTCGGCGACCGAGCCTTGCGGCACTAGAGCGCGCAAAAACGGAGTGACGACGCCGTTGTTGACGCGGTTCAGGCCGGCGAAGAATTCCGTCGCGGTGACGCTGGTCTTGGCGGCGGGGTCGTCCGTCGCCAGTTTTTTGTGAACGATCGTGAACTTGGCCATACAAGCCAGGGCTTTGGTTTCGTAGGTGAGGTACGAAGCTTCTTCCGCGGCGGTGATCGGGCCGACGATGCCTTCTTCACCCGTGAAACGGAGCAGCCCAATCTGCGAGGCATCCGGACACAGGTCGCTGGTACCCACCATCAAGACGAAATGGCGAACGGCCGGAAAGAGCGCGGTGTTGAGCTTTTGGCCGGCGATCTTCGGGAAGACGTCTTTCGGCATCCGGGCTTTCAGTTGCGCGATTTCGCCGTCGAGCGTCGTCTTGTCGGCCTTGGCTTGAGTTAGCTCGGCATTGAGCGGCTTAAGGTCAAGTGCTTCTTGCGGCTGGCTGGCGTCATTCGAACCGGCGAGGTGGAAGAAGAAGCCGTAGCGGCCTTGCGGGTCGACGGCATGGCCGTGATAGTAGTGGCCGAGCTCGTGGTAGAGGATGGCGACCATTTGATCTTCCGACATCGAGCGGAGAATGCCGGAGAAGACCGTGACGTGCTGGGCCGTCTGCATGGCGACGAACGACTCAAGCGCGCCTTTGGCTTTCAGTTGTTGGTCGACGAGGCAACCATCGCTCGGACGGACTTCGAATTTACCGGCGGAGACAATCTTCACCAAGAGCTTACAGAGGTGATCGGTGTTGTTGTAATGGTTGGTCTGGGCCAAGAGTTCGGTGAAGGTGACCGTCTGGTGGCGGCAAGCGAGATGCTTCAGCCCGTCGCTCGGGTCGAAGATCTGACCTTCGTAGTAGGCGCCGCCGGTGCCTGGAAAGGGAACCACGGCGTTCTCTCCGAAGCGCAAGACGACGTTGTCGAAGCAAACGGGCATGTCGCCGACGTAAGCGTTGATGTCGTCCGTGTTGAGGACGGCGACCTTCGGCGTCGGGACGTTTTCGAGCAGGCCGGGGTAACGCTGGCGGAGCGTTTCGTCGAGGCGCGTCGCCCAGTACTGGAGGCGCAGCGTCATCGGGTGCGTTTCCGGGAGGTAGCTACTTTCATCGAGCGCCGGATCGAAGGCGCCCCAGTTCATCGGCTGGACCGTGTGCACGTACTCGGCCTGCGTTTCCGTCGACCAAAGACCGGGGCCGCCGTCGACCACCGGGTTGTCGGCGTCGTGCTTCAAATTCGAGGACGAGACGTTGATGCTGCACGCCGAAACGCCGAGCAGCGCTACCAGGGTCCAAAGCCGCATATCCACTCCGTTATTCGTATTAAAAATTCTATGAATTATTTAAAAATAGGAGCGCAATATAAGATATTTGTATTAACTTGTCAACAATATTAAAGAGAAGCGAAGCGATCAGTTGCCGCGACCAGGCCCTTGGAATTGCCGGGTTCCGTCGCCGAATGACCGGCGTCGGGGGCTATGATCAGCTCCGCTTCCGGCCATGCCCGATGCAGGGTCCACGCTCCCTCCATCGGGCAACACGCGTCGTAGCGGCCTTGAACGATCACCGCCGGAATTTTTCGGATCTTACCTATGTCGCGGAGAAGTTGGCCGTCGACTTCGAAGAAGGCTTTGTTGAGAAAGTAATGGCACTCGATACGAGCGAATGCCAAAGCGAATTCTGCCTCGTCGTAGTGATCGACGAAGGTTTGATCCGGCATGAGCTTGCTCGTGCGACCTTCCCAGACGCTCCAGGCTTTCGCGGCCGCCAAGCGCGTCGCGGAGTCGGAAGACGTCAGGCGCTTGTGATAAGCGGCGACCATGTTGCCGCGTTCGGCGACGGGGATCGGCGCCAGATAGTCTTCCCAGGCGTCCGGGAAGATGTTGCTCGCACCTTCTTGGTAGAACCAGTCGATGTCGCGTTGCCGAGCGAGGAAGATGCCGCGCAGCACCAGCTCGGTGACGCGTTCGACGTGTTTTTGTGCGTATGCGAGAGACAGCGTACTTCCCCACGACCCACCGAAGACGAGCCAGCGCTCAATCTTGAGGTGCGTGCGGAGCTTCTCCATGTCGGAGACCAGGTCCCAGGTCGTATTTTGCTCGAGCGAGGCATGTGGCTTGCTCTTGCCGCAGCCGCGTTGGTCAAAGAGAACGATGCGGTATTTCTCGGGGTCGAAATAGCGGCGCTGTTTCTCGTCGGTGCCGCCGCCGGGCCCGCCATGGACGAACACCGCGGGCTTGCCCTGCGGGTTTCCCGACTCTTCGTAGTAAATCTCGTGCACGTCGGAGACGCGCAACATGCCGGTCGTCCGCGCTTCGATCGGCGGATAGAGCCAGGAGACGGGATCGCGACTTTGCTTGGCCATCGGTCAAAACCTCCCACGAAGCGCCAAGATCAAGACGACCACGGCGATGAAACCGAAGTAGATCCAATTGCGGTTGGCATTGCGAAAACTCGACGCCGGCCCGAGGAACACCCGCCCGAGCCGGGCGCCGAACCCCCCGTCCCGCGACTTATCAGGCGCTGGCATGGAGCAAGAGGCCGAGGAGGCTGTCGAGCGTCAGGGCGCCGAAGACCGCGAAGAGATAAAGGCACGAGTAGTGGAAGAGCGGCATCGCACCGACGTTGTCGTGGGCGCGGTAAAGGCGCCAAGCGAGCCAGCAGAAGTAGAGAGTGGCCACTAGGCCGGCGACGAGATAGACGAGGCCCGCCGCGCCGAAGACATAGAGCGAGGCGACCGCAGGGATGAGCGTCAGGGTGTAAAGGAACATGTGGCGGCGCGTCACTTCATCGCCGCGTGTCACGGGCAGCATCGGCACGCCGGCGGCGGCATAGTCGCGCTTGTACTTCAACGCCAAGGCCCAAAAATGCGGCGGCGTCCAAAGGAAGATCACTCCGAAAAGGATCCACGCAGGCCAACCGAGGTTGCCCGTTACCGCCGCCCACCCGATCAACGGTCCGACGGCGCCAGCGGCCCCGCCGATGACGATGTTCTGGTCGGTGTGACGCTTCAGGCATAGCGTGTAAATCAAGACGTAGAAGACGTTTGCCAAGAAGGCCACGGTCGCCGCCAGCGGGGTCGTGTAGACGTAGAGAACGACGAGCGAAGCCGCGCCGAGAACGGCGCCGAGGATGAAAGCGCCGAGCGGTGACACTTGTCCCGACGGCATCGGACGGCCGCGCGTGCGGTTCATGACCGAGTCGAGGTCGGCGTCGAGCAGGTGATTGAACACCGAAGCCGAAGCCGAAGCGAAATAGGTGCCGATGAGCGTCGCCAACGCCACGCCCGTCGAGGGAAAGCCGTGGGCGGCAAGCAGCAAGGTCGGGACGCTCGTGACCACGACGAGTAAGGTGATCGTTGGCTTGGTCAGTGGCACGTAGGCGCGCCAGGAGGCCAAGGCCGGAGTCTTTACGACGTTCACCGCGGGCACGCTGGCAGTGGGTTTCATACAGGTTGATCCTCGATCTGCCAGGGTGTCATGGCGGTGCGACGCGCTTTCGGCGCGGCGGCTTGGACCAAGTTCAACTCGAGCGTCGCCAAGATCATGGCGGCGAAAATCGCGACCGCGTTGGCGAGATGGCTAACCGAAGCCCAAACGGGCAGGGCGAAGAAGACGTTCACCATGCCGAGAAGGATTTGGAGACCGACGAGCGCAGGTACGAGTCGCGTCGCAAGCCGGGCTTGTGGCGGCAATTCGATGCGCGACACCAACGCCGTCAGGACGAAGCCCAAACCCAAAATCGCAAAGGCGACGCCGCGATGAAGCATCTGTACGACTAGCGCGAACGTCGCCGGCGGAATCCATTGGCCGAAGCATGTCGGGAAATCCGGACACGCCAGGCCGGCGTAGTTGCTGCTGACCATTCCGCCTAAACCGATCTGGAGGAAGATCAAGACGGTGAAGGCAGTGAAACTCTCGCGAACGCCGCGCGGCAGTCGCATGCCGGCGAATTCCGAGGTGCCGCGCGCCAGGGCTTTGGCTTTGAACGCCATCCACACCAAGACGGTGAAAAACAGCATCGCGTTGACCAGGTGCGCGTTCACCGTCGTCGGGTTGAGCAGGTGCAATACCGTCAGGCCACCAAGGACGACTTGAATCGAAAGTAGGATCGCGGCCGCCGTGATCTGCAGACCAAGCGCGCGGCGCAGCGCCGGCGAGCGCACCAAGCGGACGATTGCGCTGATCATCACGACGCCGAGGCTGCCGGCGACCAAACGGTGAAACCACTCGAGGAAGATGTGGAAGTCGAACGATGGCACGGCTTGGCCGTGGCAGAGCGGCCAGTCAGGACAAGACAGCCCGGAGTTGGTGGCGCGCACCAACGAGCCCAAGACGATCAATCCGTAGGAGAGATAGGCAGCAACGGTAAGGAGCTTGCCGAACGCCAGAAACTTGGGACGATCGGCGGCGGTGATCGGGTTCATGCGCGGTCCGAAGAGATTACCAGCGAGGCGTCAGTCCGACCCAAATCGGGAAGAACACGCAGAGGAAAAAGAGCACGGGAAAGAGCACCATGACGGCTGCGATACTGATCCAGCCCGCTGCCTCTTTGCCGAGGTCGCGCTGTGCTTTGGCGGTCATAGATAAACCTCTGGAGTCTAAGGTACTTATCCAAGCAAAACGTTCGAATGCGAATCTTAACCTTCTATCACGGCGCCGCCCCCCGGCCAACAAAAATGGGGTCAGGCACCTCTTGTAAGTGCCTGACCCCTTTATCTAAATAAAAATAGTATTGAGGCTACCGGTAGTTACCGGAGGTGCCTGACCCCATTTAGGGGTGGGGGGCTTGGATGAGTTTGAGGGGACCGCGGCTCGACTCGAGGAAGCGATACACCATGACATTGCGCCAGACGTTCTTGATGTAGTCCTTGGTCTCCTGAAACGGGACCAGCTCGACGAACATCAGCGGATCGGTGTGGCCGCGACGTTTTAGCCAAAGGTCGACAGCGTATTCGCCGGCGTTGTAGCCGCCATAGATCGCGGGCGGGAAGCCTTTATAGTTCAGCGTTAGGAAGCGGAGGTAGCGGCTGCCGATCCGGATGTTGGCTTCGGGGAAACGCAGCTGATCTTCTATGTGCGACGTGTCCATGCCGAGCTCGGCGGCGAAGCGCTTGGCGGTGGGCTGGATGAGCTGCATGACGCCAAGCGCGTTGGCGCTGCTCCTGACCTCCGGCGAGAAGCCGCTCTCCTGGCGCGAGATGCCGAGGAGGAGCTCCTTGTCGACAGTATTTTCTAGAGCGTTACGCTCGTAAACGTCACGGTAAGGTCTCGGAAAATAGACCAAAAGCTGTTCCGGCCACTGTTTCCAAAAGCCGGGGACGGATTTGGCGAGCTTGGTGGTCAGGCCGATGGCCTTCAAGAAATTTCCGCAGTCGTAGTGGAGGCGCGTCAAATAGACGAACGCCCCGGGGCTGGTCTCCATCGACAGGTCGGCGTTCATTGCCGTGTCGAGTTCCTCGACAGCGAGCTTCGCCCACGAGCCGGTGTCGGCCGCCGCCAGAATTTCCGCCCGGTTGAGCAAAAGACCGAGGCTCTTCGAGCGCCGAACTTTATCCAGGCCGAAGTCGCCGCCCTGGACCAATTTCTTTTCCAAATCCTGCGGATTGCCGAACACAGTCCGCCAATCCTTGCCGCCTTCCAGGCCCGCTTGCTCGGGCGCTATGGCCGAGTAGTAGCTGAGCGGATAGTCTTCCGCGACGGCCGCCAGGTAAAAGCGGCTCTGCTCTTTTTGATTCAGATGCGAGTAAGTCTTCGCCAACCAGAAATAGAGCGTCGCCTTCAGCGAGTCGTCCTTGGTCCGCGCCAGCATCGCCTCCCAGCGCTTTTTGGCGCTCTCGAAGTTGCCCCCGAGGTATTCGTAGAGGCCGGCGTACCACTGCAACTTTTCCTGCCATTCGCGGTTCAAATGCGGTGACTCTAGCGCCAAGAGATCGAGGGAAAGCGCGCTGTCGAACTCTTTCTGCTCCGCGGCGATGCGGAATGCGAGAGCGTGATAAGCCTCGGCGCGCAACGACGCCAGCTGCTCTTTGACGCTCGAAGTCAGCTCGCGCTTGGTGTAGGCGTTG
>JAYWBY010000613.1:0-3451 GCA_043781115.1 Pseudomonadota bacterium | reverse complement strand
CTATTTGGCCGCGGAAGCCTTTGGCAACCCCCAGGACCGCATGAAAGCCTTGGGCGTCACTGGGACCAACGGCAAGACGAGCACCGTTTGGATGACGGCGGAGTTGCTCCGCGCCTCCGGTCGACCCTGTCTCGCAGTTGGTACGCTCGGGGCCTATTTCGGCGCCGACTTTGTACCGACCCGTCACACCACGCCAGATCCCAACGTCCTTTATGCATTGATGGCGGAAGCGGTTAAACGAGGCATCGACGTGCTCGTGATGGAAGTATCGTCCCACGCCATCGCCCAAGAAAAATTGGCGCCTATAAAGTACGAGGCGGCGGCTTTCACGAGCTTTTCGCGCGATCACTTGGACTTCCATCCGACCATGGAGAACTACTGGGAAACCAAGTGGAAGCTCTTCACGGAGATGACGCGACCTAGCGCTTTTCGGGCTGCTTGGGCCAGCTTGCCGCACGCATTGGATCTCGGACCTCTCGGTCCAAATACCTTCGTCTACGGAGAAGGCGCGGAAGCGCGAGCGCATGACCTAGGATGCAAGGACTTCTTGGATTGCAAGACGCTACTTAGCGGCTTCGCCGGCTCGACGCTTGCCCTCAAATCAAAGGCTGGGGAATTGCGAGGCGAAGTCCCCTACTTCGCCCGCCATGCGGTCGAAAATTTCTTGGCGGCGCTGATCTTGTCGAGAGCCGTCTTAGGAAAATTCGCCGACGCCGCATGTTGGCCGTCGCTCTGCCCCGTACCAGGTCGTCTCGAACAAATCCCCTCGACACGGGGGCCACAAGTTGTGGTCGACTATGCCCATACCCCCGATGCCCTCGAGAAGACTCTCGGCGTCCTTCGGCCGTTTTGTCGAGGCCGGTTGTCGGTCGTCTTTGGGTGCGGCGGCGACCGCGACGCGGGCAAGCGGCCAGTGATGGGAAAGATCGGCGAGACCTTGGCGGACAAGGTCTACATAACCTCAGACAACCCGCGGACTGAGGACTCGAGGCGCATTCTGGCTGACATCGTCGCCGGAATGGACCGGCCAGCACAGGCCCAAGTCGAGGTCGACCGAGCCAAGGCGATAGCCAAGGCCATTGCCGACGCTAAAATGGATGATATGGTCCTAATTGCTGGCAAAGGTCACGAAACTTATCAGATCATCGGCGTGAACACGCTACCGTTCGACGACCGTGAAGTCGCCAGGCGGTGTTTGAAATGAGGACGACAACCCTTTGCTGACCTGGGAAAATTACAGAAATTGGCTCGGCGCCGCGCTTCGCGGCTCCCTACCCTCTGGTCCCGCCCCGGCGCTTGCGGCATGGAGCTCCGACAGCCGAAGCATCGCCATGGGCGAGTGGTTCGTCCCCATATCCGGCGAAAATTTCGACGGCCACCGTTTCATCGAAGCGGCCCTGCAGCGCGGCGCCGCTGGATTTTTCTATGCCGCGGGGCGTCGGGGAGAGTTTAAGGATGAGGCTTTATCGCGAGGCATCGCCGTCGAGGATCCCCTCGCGGCCTTTCAGAAAATCGCGTCCGGATGGCGCGGAAGCCTTAAAAACCTGCGCCTTCTAGCGCTCACTGGTTCGACGGGCAAGACCACGACCAAAGAGATGCTGTCGACTATCTTGCAGGCCGCCGGGCCGACGTTAGCGACTCAGGGCAGCTTCAACAACGAAGTCGGCGTGCCCAAAACTCTGCAAAGTCTCTTGCCGGAGCATCGCTACGCCGCCTTGGAATTCGGCGCTAGGATGCCGGGAAACATCAAGTTTCTTTGCGAAATGGCGTCGCCTGACGTTGCCGCGTTGATTAACGTGGGCGTCACGCATCTTGGGATCTTCGGGTCTTTGGAAAACCTCCTCAACACAAAACTCGAGATTTTCCGGAACAGTCCCCGCCACGCCGTACAGGTCGCGTTCCACGATGACCCTCGAATCCTCGGAGCCGCCCGGGCCACCGGCAAAAAGACGGTGACTTTCGGCAGCGACCAGCAGGCAGACGTTGGACTTCTTGATTCGGAATGGCACACCGGTGACGGCAAAATGACGGTGAAACTGCGTTTGAACGGCAAGACTACCGACGTGCTTTTCGGCATTGCCCACGACGCCTTCCCCATCAACGCCGCGGCCGCGGCCGCGATGGCGCTTGCCGTCGGCGTGCCAGAGGCGGCCATCATCAAGGGCTTGACTGGATTCAAAGGCGTCAAGGGTCGCTATCAAATCCATAAAATCGGCTCGCTGCAGCTGATCGACGACACCTACAATGCCAATCCCGACAGCATGCGGGCTGGCTTGGCCACCGTTCAGCGCGCTTTTAAGGGTCGGCGCCTCGTTTTGGTTTTGGGCGACATGCTTGAACTTGGCGATACGTCGGCGGCGGAGCATCGACTGGTCGGGCGAGAGCGCGTTGCACCGGTCAGTCCAACTCTCTTGATCACTGTCGGACCCGACGGTCGGGAAATAGCCGAAGGCGCCCGCCTCGGCGGTCTCGATCCGAAGCGGATCCGCTCGTTTGCTTCGGTCGACGAGCTGTTCGCGGCGGATCTAAAGTTCGAAGAACTCGGGGACGTTCTTTACGCCAAAGCGTCAAACGGCATCAAACTCAGCAAATTGGTCGATCGTCTGCTCTGCAAAGCAGGTAGTCGGTGAGCTGGTTAGTTATCGGCGCGGGTGTTTCGGGACTTGGGGCGGCCAAATATCTGCGCGCCAAGGGCCTAAACGTGCGCGTCAGCGAACGCTCCGTGCTTCCTCTCGACAAGGCCCAGGCCTTTTGCGCCTTAGGCGTGGATTTGAAAGACGGTGGCCACGACGACCGCCACCTCGACGGCGTAACGAACATAGTTTTATCTCCAGGACTACCGACGACCCACCCTCTCGTCGGCGAGGCAAAGCGTCGCCATTTGTCCCTGATTTCTGAAATCGACCTGGCACTAAGCGCTTTTCGGGGTCGGCTGGTGAGCGTCACCGGGACCAACGGCAAGAGCACGACCTGCGCGATGATCGGCCACATGCTCGAGCGCGCGGGAAAAAGCGTGTCGGTCGGCGGAAATTTCGGCGATCCCCCGACGGCCCTTCTCGCCGAAGAGCGGATGGGCGAGTTCCTCGTCCTCGAACTGAGTTCGTACCAGCTGGAACAATCCGCCCACGTTCCCTCGGAAGTCGCAGTATTTACAAGCTTTTCTTATGACCATCTATCCCGTCACGGAACGCTTGAGGGCTATTTCGCGGCTAAATGGCGAATCTTCGACCAACAACCGGCTGGGGCTCTCGCGATTTTGCCGGAATACATCGAAGCACAAGCCAAGGCATGGGGCCATGGCTTTCGCCCGGGCGTCTCCATCGTGCTTGCAGGCGCCGACCGTTTCGCCGCCGGATGCACCGCGCTTGGCATTACCGAGCGCCAGAACCATCTCAATGCGGCGTTCGCGGCATTGAGCGTTGCGCAACTTCTAGGGAAGAAGGCGGAGGAC
>JAYWBY010000612.1:0-9508 GCA_043781115.1 Pseudomonadota bacterium | reverse complement strand
CGTCGACTTGGACAAGGACGGGCGCCTGGACATCGTCGTGGCCGGGCTCGACGGTCGACTGTACGTATTTCATGACGACGGTTCGCTCTTCGCCGGCTATCCGCTCGAGATCCGCGCCGAAGGAAAGCTCGCGAAGATCGTGTCGTCCCCGGCGGTGGTCGACATCGACCGTGACGGCTACCCGGATCTGGTGTTCGGGTCGAACCACACAGGAGCCGCCGCCGGCTACTTGTTCGCGGTCAGTGGGCGCGGCAATTTGGCGCTCCACCCCATGCTTGCGGGCTTCCCGACGCGTGTGCCGCTATTGCGCGACGCGGTTCTCCCCACCGTCGGCACCGGCGTGCCGACGACACCAGCCGTGGCCGACCTCGACGGCGACGGAATTCCGGAAATCATCGTGCATGGTTTCGTCGGCAAGACCTATGTCTTTGGCCTCGACGGGCGCCTCAAGCAAGCGATGGGCTTCGAGGTCGCAACCCGCACGCGGACCGACGATCAATTCATGATCCCGGCTTTTGGCCATCCTGCCGTAGGCGACCTCAGCGGCGACGGTAAACTAAGCCCGGTTACTGGCGGGGCCGGCAAGCGAATGCTCGTATCCATGGGTTTGGGCGGGAAAAAGTTCGATTACGAGCACATGATCGCGTCCTGGGACCCCGCTACCGGCGCAATGCGTGCTGGCTTCCCAAAGGTCATCGAAGATATGATGCTCAACGTTTCGCCAATCCTTGTTGACCTCGACGGCGATGGTCGGGAAGATGTGGTCGCTGGCTCGGGCGGGTACTACCTGCACGCATACAGCGCCACCGGCGAAGTCGCAGGATTCCCGCATTTCACCGGGGGTTCGGTCTTCGGTTCGGCTTCGGCCGGAGACTTCGACGGCGACGGCAAAGTCGACATCGCGGTGACGACGAGAGAAGGCTATGTGTTCATTTGGAAGACCGAGGCAAGCGCCGCCTCCTTGAGAGGCTGGCTGACTTTTAAAGGTAACCCGCAGCGAACCGGAACGAGGTGATTGGATGAAGATGCTAAGACTCAGGACGCCGTTATTTGTCGGTCTGTCCCTAATGTTGAGCTCCTCCTTGGCGACAGCCCGGAGCAACTTGGATGACGCCACTGGCCAGACGGTCGACCGCGCCCTGCAAGTCGAGCTGACCGGCGACGGCTTGAACCTCGTGGCGGAAATGGTCAAAGGCCAGCTGCCCGAGATGAAGGACATGGCGCTTCCCGACATGGAGCAAACCCTGATCGGCGGCATCAACATCAAGTTGAGCGGTCTGAAAGCTTCGTTGACTCTCGACTCCCTGGCGCTGACGCCCACTGCCGATACGCTGCAAATCAAAGCCGGCGTGCGCCAAATCAAGGTCAGCATCGACACCATGACGATCGAGCGCCCGATCTTGGGTTTCCCGCTCGGTACGACTTGTCGTTACACGACCTTCAACATCGCCGAACAAGGCGTCGTCTTCCTCAAGATGGGACTCCATCCGCAGGTGGTCGACACCAACGTCGTCTTGACCAACGACCCGGTCGACTTCCGGGTCAGCTCCGACAATTACCGAGTACAAGGTCCTGGCGCGTGCGACGGCATCTTGATCGGCGAAGTGACGCGCAACATCTTGCACGGCGTCTTCAACATGGTGCGTCCGTTCCTCGGCATCGTCGTCGGAGACAAAGTGAAGGCGCTCTTGCCGATGGTCGCTAACGAAATCAACGCGCAGACGCACCTGTCGGCGGAAGTTGATTTGAACGGACTGCCGGGCCTTCCGAACCGTACCGCCGAATTTTCGGCCTTCCCCTCCTCCGTGAAAGTCGACGGCACGGCGCTTCGCGCCGAAGTCGGCGTCAAGATCCGCCAAGTCAACCATCACCGGGACGTACCGGAATCCCTCCGCATCGTCCGCGACGGTCCGATTCGCTACGGCGCCGTCGGCGTCAACCCCGGCATCCTCACGGCGGCCTTCGCGGCCCTCTATCAAGGCGGCACGGACTTCTACGACATCGATGAAACCGTCCTCCCGGCCATCAAGGAACTCTTGGCGAAGGAGGGCCTTAGCTCGATCTGGCCGGATCTGACCCAAGCTCAGACTGACGAAGCGTACTTGCGCCTCCAGCTCCGTCTAGTCGACACGCCGGTATTGGTGGCCGACCCGACGCTCCAAGCGATCACGGTTCACCTGCCTAAGCTCCAGCTGAAGTTCTTGATCAAGAGCCTCGGCGAGTGGAAAGACTACTTCGTCATGGACCTCGACCTGACCACCGGCGCCGCCGCTACGATAGAAGACAATACCCTGAAAGTCGGGCTAATTTCCGGTTCTACGGTCGCCGTCACCGGCCGCTGGGCGGACGGCTACACGCCGGCCGACCCGACCTTCGACGCCGAAACGGCCCAGCTCGTCTTCGCGGCCTTGCTCGAGCTTGCCTACAATTCCGGACCCCTCGTCAACATGCCGATCCCGAACTTCCAGATCGGCGACCATCAATTGGCGCTTTCTCACCCGCACGTCGAGGCCCCCTTCTTCAGAGTGGACTTGACCGGACCCTAGTCAAAATGGCAAATGGGGTCAGGCACTTCAGGTAAGTGCCTGACCCCATTGTCCTTCACTACGGGACCCGTCCTCCATGATCAGCACTGAAAACGTCTCCTTCGCCTACGGCACGAAAGTGCTGTTCCAGGACGTCAGCATCAAGTTCGCCCCGGGCAACTGCTACGGCTTGATCGGCGCCAACGGCACGGGCAAGTCGACGTTCTTGAAGATTCTTTCGGGCGAAATTCCCGCCGACCACGGCTTGGTCCTGGTCAAGCCGGGCGAGCGCGTTGCAGTGCTGAAGCAGAACCAGTTTGAGTTCGACGAACACGAAGTCGTCGCCACCGTGATCATGGGCAACAAGATCCTGCACGACATCATCGTCGAGAAGGATGAACTCTACGCCAAAGCCGACTTCTCGGAAGAAGATGGCCTACGCGCCTCGGAACTCGAAGCCCGCTTTGCCGAAATGAACGGCTGGGACGCCGAATCGCAAGCCGGCGAAATGCTGAATGCCTTGGGAGTCAAAGACCCCATGCATCGGTTGAAGATGAAGGAGCTGGACGCCGGAGCGAAGGTCCGCGTCCTCTTGGCCCAGGCCCTCTTCGGCAACCCCGAGATCTTGCTCCTCGACGAGCCGACGAACAACCTCGACATCGCTTCGATCATGTGGCTCGAGGAATTCCTTTGCGAATTCAAGAACACTGTCGTGGTCGTCTCCCATGACCGGCACTTTCTCGACAAGGTTTGCACGCACGTCGCCGACATCGATTTCAGCAAGATCATGCTCTACACCGGCAACTACACGTTCTGGTACCAAGCCAGCCAGCTGGCAATGAAGCAGCGCCGCGACCAAAACCGCAAGACCGAGGACAAGGTCAAGGAACTGAAGTCCTTCATCGAGCGCTTTTCCGCCAACGCTTCGAAGTCGCGCCAAGCGACGTCGAGAAAGAAAATGCTCGGCAAGCTCTCGATCGAGGACATCAAACCGTCGTCGAGGAAGTACCCGCACATTCACTTCGTCGAGGAACGGGAAGCCGGGAAGGACCTGCTAGAGCTGAACGGTTTGACCGGATCAAGCGACGGGCGGACCCTCTTCAAGCATCTTAGCCTCCACATCTCCAAGGGCGAAAAAGTCGCCTTCGTCGGCAAGGACGGGGCGCCCGCGACCCTGCTCTTCCAGATATTGGCCGGCGAAGCGAAGCCAGTCGCCGGAGATTTTCGCTGGGGCGTAACGACGACCAGGGGCTACTTCCCTAAGGACAACGCCGGCTACTTCAATGTCGACTTGAATCTGATCGATTGGCTTCGCCAATACGCGACGAAAGAGAGCGAGCGAGACGAAGAATACATTCGCGGCTTCCTCGGGCGCATGCTTTTCAGCGGAGAAGAAGCCACTAAGCGCGCAAAAGTCCTCTCCGGCGGGGAAAAAGTCCGCTGCATGATGGCGCGGATGATGATGATGCGGGCCAACGTCTTGATCCTCGACGAACCGACCAACCATTTGGACCTCGAGTCGATCACGGCCGTGAACAACGGGTTGATCGACTTCAAAGGCACGATCCTCTTCACGTCTCAGGACCGCGAGTTCGTCAACACCGTCGCGACTCGCATCATCGAGCTGACGCCGAAGGGCCTCGTCGACAAAGTAATGAGCTACGACGACTACTTGGAAAGCCCGGCCTTGGTCGAGCAGCGACTGGCCCTTTACTGATGATCGACGCGCCTTTCAGAGCTTTTCTCCCGAAGGTGTCGCAGCCCTTGATCTCATTCTACGAGAGTCGGGATTTCTCGCCGAATCAAATTACCGTCGCGGGATTCATGGGCGCGATGGTCGCGGCGGCTGCCGTCGGCCTCGGCTGGTGGTGGCTTGCCCTCGTTCTCTGGTGGGCGAGCCGCTTGCTCGACGGGACGGACGGGATTTACGCGCGACATACCGGACGAGTCACGGAATTTGGCGGGTACTTGGATATCACGCTCGACATGGCTAGTTACAGCGTCATGATCCTTGGCTTTTATTTTCGACGCCCCGAGCTTGCGGTGCTCTGGGTCGCGATCTTGATTTTTTACGTCCTGGCCATCACTACAGCGCTTTCGCTGGGTGCAATTGAGCGAAAAAAAGGCGTCGATGGCGATAATCGCAGTTTGAAGTTGGCGGCGGGGTTGGCGGAAGGCGGGGAGACGGGGATAGCCTATTCACTGCTGCTGATTTTTCCCGAGTATACCTTCTCAATTGCACTGATTTGGCTCGCTGTTCTCGCGCTAACTATCCTCGCGCGAACGCGGTTGGCTTGGAACGAGTTGGGTCGGCACTAGTCTTCGTGCACGACAATAACCGACAACGCGGCCAAAGGACGAGCCGCGTGTCGGAAAATACTTCGAATCGTCCTCTAGAAGTAGAGGCCGAACCGAAGCCCGGCGTAAACGCCCTGGGCCTTTTCGTTGTACTGTTTGCCGGCCGTCTCAATGTCGTACTCACGAACCTTGTAACCGACCAGGAAGTCGACCAAGCGGTCAGTGACGTCGAAAACGGCATCGACGTTAGCGTCGATGCGTTGGCCAAGCTTCGTGTCGTTGCCGAGTTTGTCGTAAACCTTGGTGCTCTTCACGGCCATGGCGTCGCCTTCGACGATCATGAAGGGCGCAACTGGAACCTGTACGCCAAGGCCGGCGCTGGCGCCCGTGCTGTAGATGCCGATAGTCTGCTCTTGGCCTTGGTCGACGCCGATTTCCGTCAGACTGACGCCGATCGAGGGGATGAGCCAGCCGAAGCGCGCCATCATGCGTACGTCCCTGAATGCGGTGTGCATTGACGAGTCATTAAGTTCGAACGGCACCGTGGCTTCGGTCGACGTGATCGAAACGCCGACGAGGCGCTCTTCGCCTGCCCAGCCGCCGATCATCGTCGAGGTCGAAGTCAGCGTTTCCTTGCTGTTTGCCGCCTGGCTTTCGTAGGTCGTCATGCCGACGTCGGCACGTACGTAGACCGTTTGCGCTTCTTGCGCCAGCGGCGGTCCATAGACTTGGCTTCTGGTTTGGCCGTGTGCTGGGATTGCCGCGGCGAGCAGGCCGGCGACGACGAGGCCGAGTTTCGGCGTAACGTTCTTCATGGTGGTCCCTCCAATTCGGTTCACGCAACTCTGATCGGTCTATATTCCAGGGGATTTAGACCCGGGATTGCCAAAGGATTTTTCAAGAATTCGAGGTTTGTTCGGACGGGGTAAGCAATGTTCGCGGGTTCGGATGGATAGGGCGCCTAGCCATCATGCATGTCGGAGCGCCTTGCGTGAGTCTACACGCTTGGCCTTAAACAACCGAAATTATTAAATAATATAAAAGCATTTAGATTTCCTCGCGGCTTTTCCGTGAATTCGAATTTCATTTAAGCCCCTAACACCTCTCGCGCGGGGCGCGAAGCGCGCGAAATTCCCGCGTCGGCCTCGTCCTTGCAAACTTCCAAGCATTGGTCACGTGCCTTGGAGGAACTATGTATATGAAGACTTCGCTCGTCCTATTCTGCGGACTGCTCTTCGCTTGCGGGAGCAAATCCGATGGTGGCGGCCATGCCGCGCACGAGAAACTTACGGATTTGGCACCGAGCCAAGATGCGACTCCCGCCGATCCGGGTCCCACTCAAACCGGAGACCCACAAGCGATGGCACCGGAATCGCCCGCTGTAATCGCGGGCAAGGCGGTGAAACCGACGAAATACCCGATCGTCTTCCACCACGGCTTCATGGGGTCATCCAAGCTCGGGTACGGTCCGACCAAGGACCGCCTCGAATTGCGCGGTTTCAAAGCTTATCTGACCGACGTGTCGCCGGCCAACAGCATAGCCGTCCGGAGCGCGCAGCTAGCTACCGAAATCGATCAAATTTTGAAAAAATCCGGCGCCGAGAAGGTCAACATCGTCGCCCATTCGATGGGCGGACTCGATGCCCGCTACCTCATCAGCACGTTGAAATACGGCGACCGCATCGCGTCGCTAGTGACGATTTCAACGCCGCATCACGGTACGCCTTTGGCCGACAAAGCGCTCGACCGCGGACCAAAGAGCCAGGCGATGATGGCCGCGCTCGTCAATATGATGGGCTCGACCATAGCGGGCAACGAGGCAGCCAAGAATAACGATGCGCTCGCCGCGGCCCACGACTTGACCGTCGACTTTGTTACCAACAGTTTCAATCCGGCGAATCCCGACGACGCGCACGTTTATTATCAATCTTGGGGCGCGCTGTCCGGTCCAGGCAGCGGCGATACCTTGAAGACCCTCATGCTCCCAGGTTGGCTGATGTTGACGGCAATCGCCGGTCCCAACGATGGCGTCGTGCCGACGGAGTCGGCCCATTGGGGAGAGTACAAAAGCGACTTGATCGCGGACCACTTGGACTTGATCGGCCAACACCTCATGGACATCCGAGGCTCCTTCGACCCCGATGGTTTCTACGACACGCTTGCGGATGATCTAGCTGACCGAGGCTTCTGAGGATTGACCCTCTCGTTATGATTTGTCCAAGGACCTTGGCGCCGAGATTGGGCGCCAATGGCTAATTTTCCGCTGAGCGGCGTCGATTCAAGGAGGTAGCGAAGCCTCGAAACTCGAAAGGACGCCGCGTGCCGATCAGCGGGACAAGCAAATCCCGGCGATGGACCCATCAGCTCGCGAGCGAGCTGCAAGGCCGTCTCGAGCGCGAACTCGCCGCCACGAAGGAGTCCGGCATCGCGACTCAAGCGTGGCTCGTCGAGCGGATTTTGGGTTCCGACGAGATTAGCTCGGAAGGCCAGCTCTACCGAACGCTTTGCATCCTTGCAGCATTAAACGACCACGCACAGAACGGCGGGCTGACCGACCATCAGGTCGACCGGCTCGTGGAAGTCGCCTACGGCTTCTTTCGATTGAACGACGTACACCCCGGCACCTCCAAACTCGGCGCTTTACTTGAGTCCCTGCATTCCAAGGTCAGCGCCATCCGCGTGCGCCAAGGCGAGCCCTGGCTCGCGGGTTGGGAGCAGCTCTTCGCCCGCTTTGCCGGTCGGGCCGACGACACGCTTGTCCCGGGCATATCCGAATTGCAACAAGCTGCCAGATCAATTCGCCTCGGCCACGTCGACACGGCTCTGCAGGATCTCGATCCCGTCCAACCGTACATGTGCGGTAAGTCGGCGCTGCCGGAGGGTTGGTTGCTGCGTCTCCAGGCACTAAGGTTGACGGGAAACCTCGGAGATGCGAGACGCGCCGCAGAAACGCTCGGAAAACTCCCAATGTCCGAGCGTACCAAGCTCGAATTCGAGTGGGAGCGCTTAAGCGTCGAGGCCCAGGAAAAGGGCTCGGTCAGCGGTTTGGTCGGGGCGAACGCTTTCCGAAAGAGCCACCGAAACTTGGAATTCGTCCATTTAGGCAAACTCTGGGCTTTGGCGACTCACGACCGTGAATGGCTGACCCGCGTCTCGAAGTGCGAAACGATTCGTCGCCAATTCCGTGCGGAGTTCCATGCCGACCCGACCCAGTTGAAGCTGCACGAGATCGTCAAGACCATAGAGGCGGGGTACGACGGGTTGATACCGCTGCATCTTCGCGTGCGAGCGATGGGCGAGGCCTTGGCCAAAGCGGGAGCGCTAGCGACCCTCGAGCAAGAGTTGCTGGTCTGGGCCGCCTCCGCTCGTTGCTTGACGCGGCTTAAGCAGTGGACGTTCGCGGAACTCGTGTTGGCGGAATATCGCTCGCTCGCCGCTCGCCTCGGTGCCTCGAAAAACATTGACCCCCTGAACGTCATTAGCGACTTGGTCGCGAAGACCTCGCTCCAAGGCGACGGCGAGGATTCCGAGGCGCTGCAAAAGATCAGCTGGTTTGGCCGCACGGTGCAGCTCTCCCGAATGGCGGCCGCAATTTCGTTCAGCTTGACCAGAGGCTGGTTTCAGCGCGTCGGAACGGACGCCGCCACCTCCGATCGTTTGAGAGCTCACCAGATGCAAGCGATCGGCGACATTCTCGTCGACCACCTCGGCATTCTCAAAGGCGCTTTAGGGAAGGTCGGGCAGGTTGCCAGCTACATGCAAGCAATCGTGCCGCATGAAATTCGCGGCCGCCTCGAAGCTCTGCAAAGTTCGGCGACGCCCATGCCGAAGAAACAGGTTGAGCGCATCTTCGGTGAGGACTTCAGCCGTTTACCCACCGAACTGTTCGCCGGCTGGTCGCCCGAGCCGCTGGCGGCAGCGAGCATCGGACAGGTGCATAAAGCCCGGCTTTCCGACGGCACGGTCGTGGCGGTCAAGGTGCAGTACCCTCGGATGCCCGACGTCATTCGCAGCGACATGCGAAGTCTCAAATTTCTAAAGCCCGTATTTGGTCCGATCTTTCCCGCCGTGGACCTTGGCGGTCTGCTCGAGGAGGTCGAGACGCGCCTCTTGGAAGAGTGCGACTACAAGCGGGAACTGGCCAATCAGGAAGCCTTCCGCAAGATCTGCAGCGAAATTCCAGGCGTCGACGTGCCAAAGCCCTATCCCGAGTATTCAAGCGGGCGCATTTTGACGATGGACTATATTGACGGCCAGTCTTTTGCGGAGTTCGTCGCGACCGCGACACCAGCAGAGAAGAACGAGGCTGGCCGGGCGATCTTCCGCCTCTTCGTTCATAGCGGGCTGAATCACGGCTTGGTCTACGCCGACCTTCATCCGGGCAATTTCCTGTTTCGCAACGGCAAGGTCTGCCTGCTGGATTTTGGTTTGGCCAAAGTCATGCCGACCGTGTACCTCGATGCGGTCAAGGACATGATCCGAGCGGCGCGCGAAGGTAACGTCGACCTCTTCAGGCCCATCATGGTGCGCCTCGGCTTCGCGCGGAAGGACCAAGAGTACGACTTCGTGGGTCACTTTGCGTTGGCGCTCAGGACCACCTTCTCGCCTTGGGCGGAATCTCGAGAATTTCAATATAGTCACGACTTCGTCCGCCGAGATTTCGAGGAAAACACGCTGGCCAATCC
>JAYWBY010000611.1:0-3456 GCA_043781115.1 Pseudomonadota bacterium | reverse complement strand
GAACTGGTCGCCTATACGCCCGCCAGTGTCGAGGTTGCTGCCGATTCGACCGTAGCAAATGCGGAGACCAAGACGGAAGCCGTAGTCGAGACCAAGGTCGAAACGAAAGAGGAAATTAAGCCGGAAACGAAGCCCGAAACCATCGCCGATATTGCCGCAAGCGTCGCAGTTGCTCTCGTTGAAGCCTTCGAAAAAGTGGTGCCCAAACCGGAAGCCGTCGAGGCCAAGCCGGAAGCGGCTGCCGAGACCAAGGTCGAAACGAAACAGGAAATTAGACCAGAAGCGAAGGCCGAAACTGGCGCCGATACTATCGACACCGTTAAGGTTGTTCCGGCTGAGGCCGTCACGTGGACCAAGGTCGAAACGAAACAGGAAATCAAACCGGTCGCCTATGCTACCGCCAGCGTCTCGATTGCTCCCGTCGAGGCCAAGCCGAAAGTCGAGACCAAGCCGGACCCCGTCGTCGAGACCAAAGTCGAAGCGAAAGAGGAAATCAAACCGGAACCGAAGGTGGAAACCATCGCCGATGTTGCCGCCCGCGTCCCGATAGCCATCGGCACCGCCGTCAGTATCGCGGCTGTCGAGAAAGTCGCGTTGCTGCCGGATACTTCCTACACTTTGACTTTTGTCGACTCGGCCGCGACGACCTCCGTCACTCCGAAAACCGTGGATACCGCGGTCATCGTAACCCTGGCCACTGAACCCGAAGTGAAAGCGGCCGTGCAAAACAGTGACGGCAGCCTCACCGTCACTATAGACACAAAAGGCAACCCCGAAACGACGCTTTACTCGATCGCCGTCACGCTTCCCTCCACCGGGGAAATCATCGCTTACCTCGATCCGAAAACCGGGGAAGTTTTGAGAGAAGGCGCCGAACGCTTCGGCGTTTTGACGGACAGCATCGTGGTCACCCAAGGGCTGGCGCAAGACGCCGAACTGGTGGCGATCAGCATCCAAGCCAAAAACAAACAAGGGAACGTCACCGCTTGGTCCGAGGACGCGAGCATCACCGTCCATGAAGAGACCTGGACCGTGGAAGACGACACCACCGTCTCGGCGAACGACACGGCGCCGGTGGACCCGGTCGCACTTGGTTTGAGCAAAGCCACGTCGAAAGACGTACAGGTGATCGTCGACTCCACTCTGGCCAAACTGCAGTCGCTGAAGGACCAGTTGCAGAGCCTAAAAGATCAACTCGATCAGGTGCGGAAGCAACTCAAAGCGGCCAACGCCAGCCGGCTCGAGATCCTGAGGAAGCTTAGAAAGTTTGACAAGGAGCCGAAGAAATACGCCAAAGACATCGCCAGCTCGAAGCTCGACCTAGAAGCCGTTCAAAATAAGATCGACGAACTCGGCAAAAAGCTTCGCGACCTTAAAGCCCAGGTCACTAGCACTCTTGCGGCGATCAAAGCGAAAGCAAACGACATCAAAACGCTGAAGAAGCTAGTCCTTCAGCTCAAGAAGCAAGAAAAAGTCGCCGCGAAGAAGGCCAAGTAAACTTATTCCGGGCTTTGAACGCAGCGACGCCATTTCAACGTCAGGAGCGTCCCCGCCGGCGCGCCGTCGACGTCGGTGCCGAAAGAAATCCCGCCCGTAGCTTGGCCGTCGGCCGCGCCGACGATTCGGACTTGATAGTTGACGTTGAGCGAACGCACCGCCGTGCATTGCGACCAGACTTGGTCCCTGTCGCTGACCGAGTCGCGCACGTCGAATTCCCGGGTCGACGGGCCGTCGAACAGCGTTCCGAAGCGCACCGTCTGGCTTTCACCTTGAAAGTAGTAATAGCTCGCGGCCACGGCCTGCGTGCCTTCCGCGACGGTGACGTGACCGTGATATTCCGTGCTTTCGACCGTGTATTGCCAGCCATCGGGATAGGCGAGGTCGATGTTGAGCTGGCAGTTCTTCCTCGCTTCGCGCAGCGGAATGTCGACGCCCGCGGCAGCGGTAAAGGTTCCCCAGAGGATCATGAATTGCTGGCCAGGGACCGGGAAATTGGTGCGAACCGTGTTGGCCGCGCAACCGGTGCCGGCGTAGGCGAAGCTCCGGAGCGTCACCTGGTCCGGGACTTCGGCGAAGGCCGCGGCCGAGGTGACCATGCTTGCTAGAGCCGCCAGGAAGAGTGCCTTTTTCATGCTGAACCCCTTTGTTTTGTCGTCCGCTGAATTGTTTATATCCCCGCCCCGGCGTCGATTCAAGGTACCCACCGAACATTCTGTTCCTTCAGTGAAATTCTCCCAGAACACCCGGTCAGATTGGCAAATATATGTCAATTTGCCATAGGGTAAAGTTTGTGCGGCGTTCTGCCGATATTGATTAAAGACCAAATAATGGAGTGCGAATTGAGACACGCGATGTGTCCTCTAATTTTTTTTCTGTTTATAGCGTGCAACGGCGCGCGCCTCGAACCGAGTCGTCGCGACGACCCGACGAAAAAAGAAGACAAACCCGCACCGACGGCTCCGGTCGACGCTCCGAAGACCGACGACGGTCAAGGTATTCAGGGCGACGAAGGTGAAAAAGCCGCCGACCCGACGATGGTGGCAGGCGCGTTCCTCGCCGACATCGGACCGGCAACGGATGCTCCCGCGGGCTACGACGTTGCCGGCTATGACTCCTACGGCGTCGGCTTCTTCAACGATGACGGCAAGAAGACGCCGTTCGCGGTGGTTAACCTCTTGGTCAACTTCGAGCTGAAAGACGGCTCGATAAAGCACGCCGTCCTAGCGCCCGCGAAGCAAACGAGTCCGTGGTTGGCGTACTTCCACCTGAAGAAAGGACGGCTCGACGAGTTATCCTCGCTGAGCGTTCTTGGCGAGCAAATCACGGGAGACACCCAGAGCGTCAAAATAAAAGACGGGAGCAGCTCGACGACGTCGAGCCCGATGGGGAATCCGATCACTAACTTCGATTATGTTCCGAAACCGACGGCCGTCGACCCGAAACTGCCTCCGATTTCGGTGCAAATCATCCAACCGCCGTCCGACTCGGACGACGACGACTTCGAGCCCGACCCGTCGTGAATCCTCAGAACGGGATGTCGTCGAGGCTCGGCGTCTCGGGGCCGCCGAAGCCGGTGCTCGCGCCCGTGTCGTTGCCGCCACCGCTGTATTCGTTGTCGTAGCTCTGCTGGCCCGGTTGGCTCTGGCCTGAGTGGCCGCCTTGTTGTTGGCCTTGTTGTTGGCCTTGGGTGGCCGAGCGGTCGCGCTGGGCGCCGGCGCTGCCGACAAACTGCACGTTTTGGGCGACGATCTCGGTCACATAGCGCTTCTGGCCGGTCTTGTCTTCCCACGAGCGGGTCTGCAAGCGGCCTTCGACGAGAACGCTACGGCCCTTGCTCAGGTACTTGGAGCAGTTTTCCGCTTGCTTGCTCCACACGACGACACGGTGCCATTCGGTGAATTCTTGCTTCTGGCCGTCGGCGCCGGTCTTGTAGTCGGTCGTCGCCACGTTCAACGT
>JAYWBY010000610.1:0-3456 GCA_043781115.1 Pseudomonadota bacterium | reverse complement strand
CATCCATCTCTATTACTAGGAAACCTTGCTTGGGAGAAACGGGAATGGGGTGGGCGCCTTCGAGCAGCCCGACAATGAAGCTTGGACACTGATGGTAGCAAAAGACCGACCCCGCTCGGCCGACGATCGAGGCGCAGTCAACGAATAGCGGTATTTCTGCGAGCAAATACCGGACTGCCGAAACTAGCGTTGCTTTGGTCAGTAGCGCGGTATCAGTCACCCGTTTCTCGAGAACCCACCGGGAGGCTTCTAGGCATGCATGCTGGAACGCGGGATCGGTCTGATAGTGGCCGATCGCTTGCTGATGCAGGCCGAGATAATGATCATTTTCAGATAACTTATCCCAATTGAGGACGGCGTTGTTTGCGGCACTGTCCGACCATCCGAGATTGGTCAGGGCGCGAACGATTTTGTTCTTTAAGTACCGTCCTTGGCGCCGCGCCTTCCAGTCGGCCTTTTCGGGGTCATATCCCAGGGCTTCCAGGGTAAAAGCTGAAGGGCCATCCGGCATGAAAAAGTCGACCTGCTCGAAGTTCTCCATACCCCATGCTGCCAGCGCCTGAATCCGTGTTTCCGAGAAATAGCTATTAAACGGACTGATCCCAAAGCAGATGTGCTGTCTTTCGACATAGCGTTTTTGGCAATTTGCCGTCACCGGCGAAACCTTAACACCCATTGACTAGCCCCCTATTCAATGCGCGCGGAGTCGAAATTTTTTAGGTATTTCTGCTATCTTAGCCAATGGCTATTGCTGAGTCAAACGACGGTCTCATAATCGAAGGCGATCCATTATGCCGTGTTTATCTGTACTTACAACACACTAGGGTGTCCCGCAGATTGGCTCGTTTCATTTTCAGGGGCCTACTGCATCTATGATGGGTAAACGTCGGACAGCGCCGTGACCTCGCTTTTACTTTCAGATGGGTCTGCCTAGGAGGTGCGCCGGTTTGACGGATGGGATCGTTCATTCAGCCAGGCACTATTTTGCCGCATTGAAAAGCGGGCTACGTCTATGGCACAAGTGTCTCATTCGAACTTTTTGACATTCATTTAGGAGGATGGACATGAAAAATCTTGCGAATGGCTTCTTGGTATTGGCATCGGCAATTTGGCTCACGGCAACGGCGTACGGTCATGATGACTGGCAAAATCGTCAAGACGTTACTTACGCTGCGCATTCCTTGGCTCAGGAGTCCGAACATTTTGCCAGCGTAGTGTGGAACGTCACCGGGTACTCTCACCTTACGCAGGATGCGTCGAGTTTGGCGTCGGACGCGCACCACTTCCATGACGCCGTCGAAGGCGGCGCCTCGTATCAGCACATGTTGCGCGACTACTATCGTCTTCAATCGAGCTACCAGCATCTCAACCAAGCATTTTACACCGCTCATAATATCTATCACAACATGCACGTGCATCAGGACTGGCACGGCCTCGAATACGCAGCTCAAGATCTTGATTGGGCCATGCGGGCTGGAAACGGCCCTCAGTAAGCCGAAACTTTCCGAACGCCGGGTACACCTGTCAGGGCGAGTACCCGGCACAGACTGGTCGTCGCTCCCGCCACTGCGATCCCTCCTAATATTATAAGCAATAACAGTAATTATAATTCATTCCGCTGCTTGTTCCCCAATCCAAGGAGGACGGCGGGCCCTGTCACAGATATGACTTCGGGCAAGTATATACCGGTGACAGTGAAACCGTGCTCTCACCTGGAAAGGCCATTATATGAGCAATTTTCTTAGAAATTCGGCCGTAGCTTGTGGCTTGCTTCTCTCATCGGTCTCTATGGCTCTGCCATCTATTGCCGATCGTCCGACGATTAATGATCGCCCCAGTCATTCGACCGAGGCTCTCGCCCAGGTGCCTTGCGCAAGCCCTTGCTTGGCAGATGAGCCCTGCCACCACGTATCAGGTCTTAGTCCTGCGATTAATGCGAAGCCTTCGCCGAAGAGAACAATGGGTTCCGCCGGTAGACGCTTGTGATTGAGCGCAAAAAACAGCGACGCTTGGCGTCGCTGTCAATTTCTCGGACGGACTTTTAGAGTCGCGCCCCGCCTGGCGGTTACGAGCGCGGCAATATCTGAGTTGCGCCTTAGCCGGGTCAGCCATTTTGACGGGTTCAAATGCAGCGAATCCGGACGATCCTATATGCGTCACGGATGTGTACGACTAGTCGCCCGACTCATCAGATCCATAGCAGTGGGCGGAAGCGCGGCCGTTACAGTTAAATTGTCTTCCTGCTTGGCTGCAAGTCACGCCGATGGTCGACGCAGAGAATCGCCCAGAATTGTCCCGGCAAACCAGTTGCAGCTGACGAAGTCCAGATTGAATGGCTGAGCGTACCAATAGCTGAGCCGAATTCTGATTTGATGAAGATCGCAATGCCCGGGCAATCTTCGTCCACGGCGGCGTGGGATAGGTCTCAATCGACGAATCGAGAGCCGCGAATGCGTCACTTTCGGCGATCTGGGGCAAATCGGCGCCTTCGGCTGGCCTTGCGAGACTGGCGGTAGAATGCAATAGAGCCAGGCCGACGGCCGCAAGTATTCTGAGCCAAGACATCTTTTTTGCCCCTTATCTAATCTACTCTCGCAATCGTCCGTTGGGCGCATGCCGGTGAGGGATAGTCACGCACGCGGTGTGATGCATTACGTCACTGTCCTTGGTGTTCGAGCCGAACGCGGCGACGCTAGCGAGCTGAACACAGCGGAGTGTCGAACCTCACCAGGCCAAATGCGGCCTCTCGCCCGTCACGGCCGAAGTCATCGTCGTACCCGAGGGAAATGTTTACCTCGATCTCATCTGATTCACCCCATTGAGCGTGCCGTTGGACGTGTTCGATATTTACCGCGAAATAACTCGCGGTAAGTGTGGTCACGGCACCGTCAATGTTCGTGATCTCGAAGGGTACGCGTCTATTGAGCGAAGCGGCGCGGCACCATACTAGCAGGGGGTTGGCTTCGCTGACCTGGCAGTCCTGTTTATCAAATTCGACTCTTAATGCGCGTACGGCAAAAAAGCCCTGGAGGTCGGACCTTGAAATTTGTTGAAAAATGCGCGATGCCGACGCCACAAAAGTAATCTTGTCCCCTGCGGTTGTGCTCGCCAACGTGACTCTTCCATAGTTAAACGAGTCAACGTCTTGGCAAGCTACCGCGATCCCATCCGCTGCCGATGCGTAACTTGACGACAAGGGACCAGTTAATGCCGTTGTGATTAAGATCAGAAGGTGTCCAGAATGATTCCTCATCAAAAATCTCCACCGTTCATGGGTTTAGCGATTATCGCCTGTGGTAGACATTGAACTCGAAGGGCGGCAATCGGACGCCGAAATGTGCCGCGCCGGGCCAAAAAGCCTTGAGACTCGTGTCGCGCTCGAACCACCCCGTGCCGAGGCGCGCAGCATCTTCTTGACTAAGCCAAGCAACGGAATTCGCATAGAAGTCGTAAGTG
>JAYWBY010000609.1:0-9521 GCA_043781115.1 Pseudomonadota bacterium | reverse complement strand
GCCGATTTTTTGGTAGATGCTGTTGGACGTTGGATTCAAGAGGTCGGTGAAGAGAAAGCAGTACCGTTTGCCGGCATCGAGGCAGCGCTGACTGAGTGCCGAGACGCAGGCGGAGGCGTACCCATGCCCGCGTTGGTCCTGAGGCGTGAACACCGTCGTCAGCCGAATGCCGTGAGGTGTCGGTCCGGTAGCCGATGCGAGACTGACGATGCCGCCAGCGGTTTCCCAAACAAAGTAGCGTTCGGCGGCGATCGCCTCTTGAGTTTCGCCAAGAAAGTCGCCCCTGCCGGGATCGCCGAGGGCTTCCTTGGCGAAGCCGCGGACGAGTTCGGCGACGGCGGCGGCATCACTCGCTCGAGCGATGCGGAATGCACCGTCAGGGCGTGTTGACACGTTGACTTTTTCTAGCTGAAAATTGCGGTTTCCCATGAACAACTGAAGGGCCTTGCCCGTCTTGACGCTCCAACCCTCGGCAAAGCTTTCGATGGTACCAAGTGGCCCGGTGGCGCTTGGCAAGTCGGCCGCACCCTGGTGGACCGCGTCAATTAAGGGAGAAACTGCGACGCTAGGCAAGCTGGTCAGGACGAGCGGCCGACCGGGCGCGCGTACTGCGGCTCCCTTGACGGACCGGTTCACGTGGACGCTCAGGAGCAAGCGGCCCGCGGGCTTTCCGGACAAAGTCGCTTGGCGGGCGGTTATGCCCAAGAGGAGGCAATTTTCTGCTTCTCGCTCTAGAGCAAATGGCTCAACTAGAGCCCGGAAGGCCCCGGCGTCGGCATGCTCTTCGACGGACGGACGACTCATCGGTAAACAGCTCCTCTAAAGGCCTTTGCGCAAGCCGCCGTCGACCGGAATATGGACGCCAGTGACGTACGAGGCGCGCGGCGACGCGAGAAACGCCACCAGCGCCGCCAATTCCTCCGGGCGGCCAAGGCGCTTCGCGGGAATGCTTTGCGCCGTGCGCGCCATCTCGTCTTCGAGGCTTGTACCGTCTCGGCCCGCTTTGGCTTGGCGTAGGTCTTCAATGCGCTGCGTGTGGATGACGCCGGGCTGCACGGTGTTGACCGTGACGCCGTCGGCCGCGACTTCCGCAGCGAGCGTTTTGCAAAAGCCGGTGACGGCAAGACGCATGGCCGTCGACACCACCAGGTGATCGATCGGCTCGGCAACGCTGATCGACGTGATCGTCACGACGCGGCCGAAGCGGCGTTCGCGCATCGCCGGTACGAGGGCTTGGGTGAGTTGCGTGGAGCTCAAGAACACTTGCTCGAAGCCCTTTTGCCAAGCCTCGGCGCTGGTCGCCGCGGCGGACGACGGCGCTGGGCCGCCGACGTTGTTGATCAAGATGTCGACGCCGCCCAAGGCTTTCGTGGCGGCCGCTGCGAGAGCCTTGGCGGCGTCCGGGCGCGTCAAATCGAGGGCGAGATAAGGCGCTTTGACGCCGAACTCCTTTTCGATCGCGGTTGCGACCTTGGCGAGCTCAGCCTCGGAGCGAGAGCAGAGCATCAAGTCGACGCCTTCCGCCGCGAGCGCGCGCGCCACGGCCAGACCGAGGCCGCGACTCGACGCCGAAACGAGGGCTCTTTTGCCTTTGAGTTGCAGGTCCATCGCGAAGGTCACCCGTTACTTGGCTGGCTTTGCCAGCGAGATGGTCTTGTATTCGGAGTAGAAGTCGAGACTGTGTTGGCCGCCCTCGCGGCCGACGCCGCTCCGCTTCATGCCGCCGAAGGCTGTATGGAGATTCCGGAGAAACCAGGTGTTGATCCAGACGAGACCCATGCGGGCTTCTTTGGCGACGCGCTGGGCCTTGTCCAAGTCGTTGGTGAAGAGCGAGCACGACAGGCCGTACGGCGTACCGTTGAGCATTGCCAATGCTTCTTCCTCGGTCTCGAACGTTTGCACGGTCAAGACCGGGCCAAAGATTTCTTCCTGAATTAGGCGAGAGTCTTGGGGTACGCCGGCGATCACGGTCGGTTCGAAGTAGGCGCCGGTGTGCGCGTAGGCGGTCGGGATCTTGCCTCCCGTCAGGACTTCGAGTCCGGCGCTCTTTCTCGCGAAATCGACGTAGCCTTGGACTTTGTCGCGATGAGACTTGGCGACCAGGGAGCCCATCGTCGTCTTCGGATCGAGCGGATCGCCAATTTTTATCGCTTTGACGTGGGTCAAAAGCCGCTCGAGCACGGCGCCGGATGCGCGGCGTTCGATCAAGAGGCGTGAACCAGCGAGGCAAATCTGGCCTTGATTGCGAAAGGCCGCGCGCGCGGCGGTAGCTGCAGCGACGTCCAAGTCGGCGTCGGCGAAGATAACAGTGGCACCTTTGCCTCCTAGCTCGAACGACAGCTTCTTCAGGTGCGGCGCCGCAGTGCGCATGATCGCTTCGCCGGTGGTCGTTTCCCCGGTGAAAGACAGGGCTTTGATCTCGGGATGTTTGACGATGGCTTCGCCCGCGGATCCTGGGCCGTGGCCCTGGACGATGTTGACGACGCCGGGCGGCACGCCGGCCTCGTTCAGCAACGTGCCTAGCGCCATGGCGCTGAGCGGCGTCAGCTCGGCGGGCTTCAAGACGACCGCGTTGCCTTGCGTCAAGGCCGGCGCCAACTTCCAAGTCGCGAGATAGAGCGGCAGGTTCCACGGCGTGATCAAACCGACCACGCCTAGGCGCTCGCGAAAGCTGGTGTGCTCGGAGCCGTCGTCCGAGAGGTGGCGCGACGGCTGTTGGCTGGCGGCGAGCTCGGCGAAAAAGTGGAAGTTGTGGGCGGAGCGGGCGATGTCGCCGCTGAAGGTCTCGCTGACAGGTTTGCCTGTGTCGAGCGCTTCGAGGCGGGCCAGCGGCTCTTGGTGCTTCAGCAGCAAGTCGCCGATTTTGGCGATCACTCGACAGCGTTCGACGGCTGTCGTCTTGCCCCACGGCCCAGCCAAGGCTTCGTTGGCGGCAGCAACCGCCCGGTCGACGTCGACGTGGTCGCCATCGGGAATTTCCGCGAGGACTTGGTCATTTGCCGGCGCCACGTCCTCGAAAGTCCTCTGAGAGGAGCTTGGAACGTAGCGTCCGCCGATGAAGTGAGCGCCCTTGGCCGGAAGCAGCGGACAGATTTCATGTGCCTTCATGCCTCGCCCTCGGGAAAGGCGGCGACGGCTTTCATTTCGACGAAGTTGTCGCCCGGCAAGGTCTTGACGGCGACGGTGGTGCGCGTCGGCGGCGCGCCTTCCGCGAAGAACTCATTCCACACCAAGTTCATGGCATCGAACTCCGCCATGTCGGTCAAGAAAACCGTGACGTCGACGAGGTGCCGGCGGTCCAGCCCTTGGCCGGCCAGGGCGCGCTCGACGTTGGCGAGGACGGCGACCGTTTGCGCGGTGATGTCATGAGAAGCGACCTGCCCTTGCGCGTCCCGTGTGACCCCGGCGTAGGCATTGGTCCTAGGATCCCGCGCGCCTTGGCCCGCGACGAACAACAAGGCGCCCGCGCGTCGAGCATGGGCGTACTTCGCCATGGGACGAGTGAGTTGACTCATGCGGATTCCTCCTCGAACTTGGGTCATATCATTGCGACCCCTGGCGTGAAACGCTATAAACGGAGCCAGGATCCAAAGACCATGGGGGGCGAGTTGAGCTTTGGCTAGGAAGTACCAGCGTTGGCAAGCGATGTCGTCGGAAATCCCCAAGGATTTCAGGCATTTGTCTGACATCGTTCAAGCCAATCGGCGCTTCGCCGAGCAGCTTCATCTCAACTACGGCGACCACGGCCTGGCGCGCGTCATCGAGGTGGTGCTGGAAGCCATTCGCACGAATAAGCGCATCGCTCTTTACGCCGACTATGACGTCGACGGCACGATGAGCTGCGTGTCTTGGATTTGGTTTTTGGAAGCGGTCGGTCACAAGAACTTCGTGCATTACATTCCGTGCCGCTTCAAAGAAGGTTACGGCCTGAACTTGAAAGCGATGGAACACTTGGTCGACGGAGAGAAGGCCGAGCTCGTCATCACGATGGACACCGGCATCACCGCCAACGCCGAAGCGGCCTACTGCGCCAGCCGCGGCGTCTCGTTCATCTGCACCGACCATCACACAATTCAGCCGGCGAAGATGCCGGACTGTTTGATCCTGAATCCAAAAATGCATCCGGATCCGGACTATAAAGAGCTCTGCGGTTGCGGCATCACCTTCGTTCTCTTGCGGAAGCTTGGCGAGCACTTGAAGGTCGATCCTAAAATTTGGACCGATCTCTTGGCTTTGACCGGCATGGCAACCATCTGCGACGTCGTGCCGTTAAACGGCGTCAACCACCGCTTGGCGAAGCTCGGCGTCGCGGCGTTGAGCCAAAGCCGTCGCCCGGTCTTAAAACGCCTGATGGAAGCCTGTTCGGCGTTGAAAGACGCCGACGAAAAGGACGTCGGCTTTCGCCTGGGGCCCCGGATCAACGCCGTCGGCCGGCTCGAGCACGCCGATTTAGTGGTGAAGGCCTTCGTCGAGGCCGATCCCGAGCCGTTGATCGCCTTCATGGACGAGTGCAACGAGAAGAGAAAGAAGATTCAGCGCGGCATCGTGGAAGAGGCGCGGGTGGCGGCGCGGCAATTCGGCGACGACCCGGTGCTCTTTCTCGGCGGCGACTGGCACCCCGGCGTCGTCGGCATCGCCGCGAGCAAGATCGCCGAGGAGTTCTGGCGGCCGGTATGGCTCTTCCAAATCAAGGACGGGGTCTGCAAAGGCTCGGCGCGCTCGATCGCCGGCTTCGACGTTACCGCGGCGATGACCGAGCACGGCGAGTGTTTTACCAAGTTCGGGGGCCATCAGGCCGCGGGCGGTTTTAGTTTTCCCGCCGACAAGCTGGAGGAGATTCGCTCTCGGCTCGTTGCCTCGGCGGCCGCCTTAAAGGTCGCCAAGCCCGAGCTTTGGCAGAGCCGCATCGCCTATGACTGCGAGCTCCCGGCGAGCATGGCGTCGCTCGCCTTGACCGACCAGCTCGATTCGCTGAAACCGTTCGGCCACGGCTTCGAAGAGCCGAAGTTCTGCATCGACGTCGAGATCGCCTCGGTGCGGTTTTTCAACGACAAGGAGACGGGCGAGCCGCGTCACACTTGCGTCATGGTGCGCGGGGCCTCTGGCGCGCCCGAGAAGATCATGTTCTTCAACGAAGCCCACCGGGACCTCGAAGGCGCCAAGCGTGCGCGCATCGTCGTTTCGGCCAGCCGCAATAGCTTCCGCGGCCAGACGTCGCTGATGATGTATGGCCACGACTTCGAGCTCGGGACTTAAAAACTAGAACGGTAGGCTCGGCCAACCCAGCGCGAGCTCGGTGAGGGGAGCGCCGCCGATCTCCTCGATCTTGCTGGCGCGCTCGATGCCGCCCAGATGCTTATAGAAGTCGACCGTGCGGTTTTGGTCGATGACCCAAAGCATCATGCCGGTGTGGCCGGCGGCCCGAAGGTCTGAAACGACGGCCTGGAAGAGGCGGCGGCCGGTGCCTTCGCCTTGGTGCGCTTGCAAAAGGTAAATGGCATAAAGCTCGCCGCTGAAGCCGAGCTCGGGCGAGCGGTTGGCTCCGGCGCTGGCGAAGCCGACGATGCGGCCGGTGTCGTCCACCGCGACGTGCAGCATCGGCGGCTGGTCGGCGGACGAAAGCACTTCCCTCCACATCTTCTCACGGCGCTCTGCCTTCAAGTCGGCGAGAAATGGCGCCGGCACGATTCCCGTGTAGGTTTCGCGCCAAGCGGCGACGTGAACTTCGGCGATGGCGGGCGCGTCGGCGAGCGTGGCGCGGCGGACGGTCAAGGGCATGTTCACCTCCGCCGTCATGATAACGCGCGCGAGCGACTTTCCATAGTTCGAAAAGCATTGGTGTTTATCGGTGCCCCTCAAGTTTAGCCCTGGGCCGACCGCTCTAGATTCTTCGGGCGGTTTGCCGTCCGCGTAATTTACGAATTTAGAGGTGGAGGAAACATGCATTCGATGCGCGCGCTGGCGGGCTTGGTTCTTGGATTGGCGCTGATGGTGGTCGCCTCGCTGCTCGAAGGGGCGAACCTGAGGGCGCTCTTCTTCTTGCCCGCGGCCATCGTGGTCGGCGCCGGCGCAGTAGCTGCCGTCGTAATCGCCTTCCCCTTGGCGACCTGCGGCGAAAGCTTGCGTGCCGTGTTCGGGAACTCGGCGGAGCGGGGCGACGCGCGGCGGGCCCAGCGCTTCTTCGCCGTGGCGGGGAGGGGAGCGCTGCTCTCGGGGTTCCTCGGCGCGCTGCTCGGGGCCGTGCATATTTTTCAGAACTTCGACCGGCCGGAAGCGATTGGACCGGGCGTCGCGCTGGCGCTTTTGTCGATCGCTTATGGCTTTGGGGCCAACGTCTTCCTGGCGCAGCCGCTTGCGAGTTTGGCGCGGGGCAAGGCCAAGGCGCGGACGGCGGGAGGCGCGCCATGAGCGAGCCTATATCCACTGGGGTCGTCCGATTGCTTGGCGGAGCGCTACTCTTCCTTGCCGCGGCAATTTACGCCTATTCGTCGATCGGCGGGGACTTGGCGGCGCTGGCGTACCCGAACATGGCGTTACTCGTCGCCGGCGGGCCGGTCGCCATGCTCGCGAGCTCGCGAGCTTGGACTCGACTTGGCAACGCGTCGCTTGGCGCCGGGGTGCTCGGCTTCGTCGTCGGGCTCGTTCATGTCATGGAGAACCTCGACAAACTCCCGACCATCGGCGCAGGTGTCGCCGTAGCGCTTTTGCCGATGCTTTACTCGTTCGTTTTGGCGTTCGTGATGGGGGCGCTCGGTTCCGGCGAGCGAACAAGACTAAACGGCAAAAACCGCCCGGAAAAGGCCGTCGACCTCGCGCCATACGCTCTGACGGCCACGACGTTCCTCCTTCTCCTCACCTTCGCCGTGCTTTATGCACTCAAGCGTTAGGTTTGACCTTTGCCGGGGCTTTCTAAAGATCCCCACTAGCCTGCCGAACACCCAAGGTAGGCGAGGAGTCGAAAAGTCATGCAAGTTCGAGATACCAATGGACGTTGGGCGAAAGGGGGGGCAGTCGTGGCCTCGCTCCTGTTGCTCGGCGTGTTGGCTTCGCGAGCCTCGGCGTTCCCCGCCGAGGATGACCAAACGCCGGGATCGATGGCACTCAACTTCAACAAGCAGAACAACGCTTGGAGTCGCTTCGATTTCGGTGTGGTCGACGGCAAGGTGACGACCTCCCCGCCTGACAGCGTCAAATACGACCGGCGAGTCGAAGCCCTCGGCATCGTCGGCGCGGAAGCGTGTTTCAGCAAACGCTTTGGCGCCCGGTTCAACGCCAAAGCCGAATACTCGCTCCAACGTCAGCAGGAGAAGGAAGTTCCTCGCGCTACGGTCGACACGACGGTCAAGACCTACCGGCCGGCGGTCGATTTGACGTTCATTACCGACAAGGGATTGGAGATCTTCGCGGGCGAGGAAATCCAGCTGATTCCCACCTACAAAGAAAACGTCACGTCGGCCAACGGCGAGTCGTCGACGACGTTCAAAAAATCGTCGCTCCCAGCCAAGCGCTTAGGCGTCGTCCGCCGCGCCGGCTCTTGGAGCGGCGGCTTTTACTACGTAATGGGGGCGCAAAAGGACCGGACCGTCGAGCAGAAGGCGTTCGACGGCAGCGGCAGCTCGACCAATGACGTCGTCTTCGTGCCGTCGCGGCTCGGAGTCATGGGTGACTTCAAAGCGGCGTCGGCTTTCTGGGATTTCGAGCTCGACTTCATCCAGGCCCGCGGCAAGGGGCCGAAGGACGAGAACGACAACACGACTTATACCGACTTCTTCGAAGCCAAGCTCGGCTCGACCTACTTCTTCGGCCCGAGCCTCGGCATGGGCAGCAGTGTTTTCCACAAAACGCTCTCTTACGCGAGCAATGCCTTCGTTACGATCGAGACGATTCCGGTGACCTCGGTAAAGCTCGTCGGGCTGCTTGGAAATGACGAAAACCACGCTTTTCTCGGCGTCATCGGCGCCTACGGCAAAGACGGACAGAGCCTGCCAGAGTTCAACGCCAGCTACGAAATGAACGCCTTCGCCGTCACCTTCGGGTCACTCTTTTCCTTTTAAATTCATATGCTTATACCAGTTCCATCAAGTTTTGACGGGATTTACCGATTTCAACTACTGGGAGACCCCAGTCCGCTATGCCCAGAGCCACAAAATCACTGCTGAAATTCCTGCTCCTCGCCACCTTGGGCCAGCTGCTGACGGGCTGCTACATCTACAATTTTTTCAAGCACGACAAGAACTCCGGGGACGGTGGCGACGCGGGCTATAGCGGCCAAGTCATCGGCACCTCGCTCGGGCCAAAAGCCGGTGGCGTCGACGAAGCAGCGCTTGCTGCCGTCTATTCGACCGGCACGACGCATGCTCCCGCGGCGATCCGCCCGGATCCCGACCAGTTCGTGCGCAAGCTTTTGCGCCAATACCGGACCGAAGGCGTGACCGTCGCCCGCCAAATCGGCCAAGTCGAACAGTTCCGCTTGCTACTCGGTGGCGCTTCGACCGATTTCGCCAAAATGCCGCAGGATACTTACGACGCGACGTCGCTCCTTGCCGTGTCGAAGGTCGCCGAGGAAGTTTGCCGGGGCCTCGTCGCGCCCAACCAATACGAGCACAAAGGCTGGCAAACCATCTTGCCTTACCCCGCGGTCAGCGAAGCGGACAACATCGCCTGGCTCGCCCAGCGCATCATCGGCAAACCGTCGGCGGAAATCGATCCGGCCGTCGTCCCCCAACTGACCGCGATCATGGTAGCCGAAGAGCCCTTCATCACCAAAAACTGGTGGGCGGCCAACAACCCGTTCGTCAAATACATACCCGTGTGCGCGACTTTGGCGCTCGACGCCGAAGCTCTCTATTACTGAAGGTGCTGCTTGAAGTTTAAGTTTTACATTTTCGTCCTGCTCGCCCTGGCGTCGACCGTCGCCCAGGCTGACCCGAGCTACGAGCGGGCGTTGAAGCGGGCGCAGTATTTGCTCAACTCGTCCATTCCGACGGACGAACAATATGCGGCGTGGGGCAACGACGCCGGCTACAAGGCCGCCGTCCGGGGCTTCGTCGAGCACGAGAACTTCTACGACACGATGCTGCGCTACCACGAGCGCCTCTTCGGCACCGGCTTGGCCACCGACTACCTCGACGAGTTGATGCGCGACGACATCGACAACAAAGCGAACAAGTTCGCCCAAATCACCTGCAACCGGTCGGACGGCGCCGACCAGCGCTTCCGTTGCTACTGGTCGAGTCGCGACGAAGGCGCCAAACAAGGTAGTTGCCCGCGCTCCTGGGAAGAAGCCGTCACCGTATTTTGGTACCCGGGCATCGTCGCTTGGGTGTGCCCGTCGGTAGTCCGCGCCTGCGGCAGCGACTTGAGCCGCTGCTTCATCGAATACCACAACGCCGCGGAAGCCGAGAACGCCGAACTCGGCACCACGGAGATCTTCGACTCGCGGATCGACGTCGTCAAATCGCTTTCCAAGCAATCTGCAGGCATCGCGACTGCGGTCGTCGTCGCCAACTATCCTTACACCA
>JAYWBY010000608.1:0-3465 GCA_043781115.1 Pseudomonadota bacterium | reverse complement strand
CCGTCGCAAGACCTCTGCGCCAAGGTGCGCGCCTCGATCATGCTGCTTGGGCCAATTTTGGCGCGCTTCGGCAAGGTCGAGCTGGCCCTGCCGGGCGGCGACGTCATTGGCGCCCGCCGCATCGACACGCACTGGGAAGGCATCGAGGCGATGGGCGGCAAGCTGACGTTCGACCGCCTGATCACCGGCCATATGAAGAAGATCATCGGCGCCGAGATCTTCATGGACGAGCCCTCGGTGACGGCGACCGAAAACTTGCTGCTTCTGGCGGTCCGCTGCGAAGGCGTGACGACGCTCCATAACGCGGCCTGCGAACCCCACGTCACCGGAATTTGCCGCTTGCTGAATGCCATGGGCGCCAAGATCTCGGGCATCGGCAGCAACCGGCTCGTAATCCAGGGCGTGACGGAACTCAGCGGCGCCGACCACACGATCGGACCTGATTTCATGGAAGTCGGCAGCTTTCTCTGCCTCGGCGCGATGGCCAAAGGCAAGATCACCGTAGAAGGCGTCGACATGGACGACATGCGTTTTCCGCTGAAGGTGCTGAGCCGGATCGGCATCGTCCCGAAAGTTCGAGACGATGCCCTAACGATCGACGGGACCAAGTCGCTGATCATGTCGAAAGACATTGGCGACCGGGTCGGAACCGTTTACAGCGGGCCTTGGCCGGCCTATCCGACGGATTTGATGTCGGTCGCCATCGTCGCAGCGACCCAGGCCCAAGGCACAATCATCTTTTTCGAGAAGATGTACGAAGGCCGGATGTTCTTTACCGACAACCTGATGCGGATGGGCGCCAACATCGTCCTTTGCGACCCCCATCGCGTCGTAGTCACCGGGCCGGCGCAGCTCTATGCGACCCAGATGAGTTCGCCCGACGTGCGAGCCGGCATGGCGCTGTTGATGGCGGCGCTGATCGGTCTAGGCAAGAGCGAAATCGCTAATATTTACCAGATCGAACGCGGCTACCAACAGATCGACAAGAAGCTCGAAGCGCTCGGGGCAGCGATCAAACGCGTCGACATGTAAAGACCATAGCCCCCAGCTATGGCAAAGATGGCGCGTACCTATTGGCCGGGTGCGGGGCAAACTGTTACTTCGTGAGGGTCCCTATCCTTTAAGGAGCCTCACGATGTTCGCGACCCTAGCCCTTTCGACGATCTTCAGCTCAACGATCGCCCTCCTCGGCAACGCCACTTATCCCGAGGGCATTGCGCGCGACGGCCGCACGGGAAGGCTCTACGTCGGCAGCGACGGCGACGGCTCGATCCAGGCGGTGGACGGTCCGGTCGCTTGGGAATGGCAACCGACGGGTACGGATGGTCGGACGGAAGCCTTGGGCTTGAAGGTGGACGAGGCGCGCGACCGGCTTTGGCTAGTGGATGGCGCAGCGGTTTACGTCTACCAAATCGCCAACCACCAGCTCTTGAAAAAAGTGCTCTTGTCGTCAGTCGTGACCACCGACAACCCAGGACTGAACGACCTCGCGATTGATTCGGACGGCAGCGCTTACGTCACCGACTCGTTCAACCCGTTTTTGCTGAAGGTGGACGGAAAAAGCTTCGAAATGACGGTGTTTCGCGATCTGACGGGGATTGTTCCCTATGGGCAGCAGAACAATTTTCCTTACAATTTGAATGGGATCGCTTTCTCGCCCGACCACCAATCTTTGGTCTCGGTGAAAACCAACGAAGGCACCCTATGGCGGATCAATTTGGCGGACCGAAGCGTCAACCAAATCGCTCTGTCTGAACCCTTAACTAAAGGTGACGGTTTGGCGTTTGGCGGCAGCGAACTGTTCGTCATTCGAAACTTTGAAAACAAGCTTTCGCGGATCGATTTCAGCAAAGGCAACGACTCGGAGACGCGGACGGTCGAAACGTCCTCTCCAGAGGGCTTCAACGTGCCCACGACCGCCGTTTTCGTGGCCGGCAAGTCGCCGAAGCTCCTAGTCGTGAACAGTCAGTTCGGCAAGAATCCGCCGACCCTGCCGTTCACTGTCGTCGAAGTGCCGCTCGACTGAGCAGCTAGACGATCTTCTTTAGGACGTCCCGCAACCGAAAGCGCACCATCTCCCGCCCTATGATCTCGAGAGATTCATTGAGTGGCGGGGAATCCTTGCGGCCGGTGACGACCAAGCGAACCGTCATGAAGTAGTCCTTCGGCTTCCAACCGAGCTTCTCGCGGTGGGCTTCGAGGGCGCCTTTGATTTTCTCCGCGGTCCAGTCGTAGAGCTCGTCGAGAATCTCGACGAGCTCGCTGCACATTCCGCGGGTTTCTAGCGCGGTTTTGCCGGCAGCAACAAGCGGCACGCCCGTATAGTCGATCGCGCCGTTGAAGAAGAACGAAAATTTGTCGACGAACTGTTCGAACCGCTCCATGCGCTCTAGGACGAAGGGCTTGAGCTTCATTAAGATATCCGGGCTGAAGACCTGGTCGCGAAGGTGGCTGACGTACCGCTCTTCCGACATTTTCTGCATGTACTGGTTGTTCAACCAGTTGAGCTTGGTTTGGTCGAAGATCGGACCGCCGACGTTGACCTTGTCCAGCTCGAAGCGCTCGATCATCTGAGCCAAGCTGAAGATCTCGACATCGTTGCCGTAACTCCAACCCATAAGCGCCAGAAAGTTAACGAGCGTCTCCGGCAAAACGCCGGCGCGTTCGTAATAGGCTAGCGAAGTGGGGTTCTTGCGTTTCGAGATCTTCGACTTGTCGGTGTTGCGGAGCAGCGGCATATGGGCGAAGGTCGGCTTCTCCCAGCCAAAGGCGTCGTATAGGAGCACGTGCTTCGGGGTCGACGACAGCCACTCCTCAGCCCGGATGACGTGGCTGACCTTCATCAAG
This sequence comes from Pseudomonadota bacterium, assembly GCA_043781115.1. GTDB lineage: Bacteria > Bdellovibrionota_B > Oligoflexia > Oligoflexales > CAIYRB01 > CAIYRB01. Next base: position 618 of record JAYWBY010000608.1, on the reverse strand, counting down.
TGGTCGTCGACGACGTTGGCCAAGTGGTAGGTCGGAAACCCGTCAGATTTCAGCAAAACCTGGTCGTCGATGCGCAAGTTGTCGAATTCGACCTTGCCTCGCAAGAGGTCCTCGATGACGGAGACGCCATCCGTCGGCATCTTCAGGCGAATGACGAACGGGATCTTTTGGTCGACTTTAGCCTCAGTCTCGGCGGCGCTCAAACCGCGGCAATGGCGGTCGTAGCCGGTCGTCTGGCCGGCCTCCTTCTGGCGTTTGCGCATCTCGTCGAGGCGCTCGGCCGTGCAAAAACAGCGGTAGGCGCTGCTCTTTTCGACGAGTTGGTAGGCGTGCTTACGGTGCAGCTCTTGGCGTTCGGACTGGCGGTAAGGCCCAAACTTGCCTCCGACGTCGGGTCCTTCGTCCCAGCTCAAGCCGAGCCATTTGATGCTCCGCATGATCATTTCTTCCGAGCTGGCGCGGGAGCGGACTTGGTCGGTGTCTTCGATGCGGAGGATGAAGTCGCCGCCGTGCTTTTTCGCGAAAACGTAGTTGAACAGGGCGATGTAGGCCGTGCCGACGTGCGGATCTCCGGTCGGCGAAGGCGCAATCCGGACACGGACTCGGTCAAAACTCATG